>NZ_JBFAOO010000194.1:0-13704 GCF_040675265.1 Microbispora sp. NPDC049633 | reverse complement strand
GGCGGCGGCCCCGCCGTGCCGCCCTGGTATCGGCAGGGGCCGGGTGGGCCGGGCCACTTGCCGGGTGGTGGGGCGCCCGGAGCGTACCCCGGCGGCGGCACCCCTCGCGCGGCGCTCGCCTGGTGGCGTTCCGGCAGCGGGAACGACAGCCGGGCGTAGGCCATCAGGTCCGCGAGCGACCGCTGCTGGTCGCGGAAGGTCCGCTCGTCCACCCCGCCCCGGGCCGCCCGGGCGTGCAGCAGCCCGAGCTCGGTCGAGGCCACCTGGTAGTCGATCATGGCCCGTGCCCCGGCCCTGCCGCCGTGGGCCTTGGCCCACGCCCTGGCCTGCCGCCGGCGGCGCAGGGACGACAGCATGAAGATGTCGGCCTGGTTGATCAGCCCGTTGCGCTCGTACGGCGGCAGGTAGTGCTGGATCAGCCCGACGATCCGCCGTCTGTCCCGGAAGATCACGATGAGCTCGACGACGAGCAGCATCATCAGCAGCAGGTAGGCGATGGCGAGCCCGCCGAGGCCGCCGAAGGAGGCGAAGCCGTTCCAGAGGCCGTGCAGCAGCATGGCGCCGATCCACCCGATGACGATCACGACGACTCCCACCGCGCCCCCGCGCTGGGCGGCGTACGCGACCGCGATCCCGATCAGGGAGGTGAACAGCGGATGGGCGAACGGCGACAGCACGGCCCGCAGCACGAGCGTGGCGGCCAGTCCCTGCGCGCCGTTCTCCTCCAGCGCGGCCAGGTAGTAGCTGACGTTCTCCGACATGGCGAAGCCGAGCCCGACCATGCTGGCGTAGATGATCCCGTCGGTGGGCCCGTCCAGCTCATGCCGCCGGAACCACAGCAGCCCGAGCAGGACCAGCCCCTTGGCCGTCTCCTCCACCGGCGGGGCGCCGAACGTGGCGACCAGGTTGCGGGCGTTGGTCATGTCCCCGAGCTGGTGGGCCACGTAGACGAGGTTGAGCGAGTTGAGCACGCCGGCGAGCAGGACGGCGATGCCGGCGCCCCAGGCGAACGCGAATATCAGGTTGTTGCGGGGCTCCGGTTCCATCCGGTCGAGGGCGAGGACGCCCGCGAGCAGCAGCGGCACGGGGGCCACGGCGAGCCCGAGCGCGATGAAGAACTGGACCGGCTCGCCGTTGATGATGTCGAAGGAGAACGACACCAGGGCGCAGATCCCGGCGACGACCAGACCCACGATGAGACCGATGGACGGACGCTCCCTGAGGACGGCGCGGGGGTCGAGGCCTGCCACTGTGCGACTGTAACCGAACAGGCCCGCCGTGGTCCTCCTCCGGCCCCAAAAGATCCCCTGGATTGCGTCCGCCGATCGTCTCGCGCGCCGGGCCGGTCGTCCGGAACACGTCCCGGTTACCGGCACAATGGGCGATCATGGATGTCGCACCGCGTGACGGGCTCGGACGACGCGGTTTCCTCCGCGTCGCGTGCGCCGCGGCCGTCGGCTCGGTCGCCGGCTCGGCCGCCGCGTGCGCGCCCGGGTCCCGGGACGCCTCCGCGCCCGCCTCCCCGCCGCCCTCCGCCGCCCCCACGCCGTCGCCCGGAAGGCCGGCGCCGGAACGGCTGCTGCCCGGAGACCCGGACTGGCGGGTGCGCGGGCGCGGCCCCGACGAGGCGATCGAGGGCTACGGCGACCGGGCGAGCGTGCTGCCCGGGGAGTCGTTCGGGCTGCACGTCTCCACCACCGAGGGCCGCTACCGGGTCACGGCGTACCGGATGGGCTGGTACGGCGGCACGCTCGCCCGCCGCGTGTGGCGCTCGGGGTGGATGAGGGGACGCGACCAGGGCCGCGGGCGGCTCACCGGGGACACCCGCACCGTACGCGCGGGGTGGCGGCGATCCCTCACCGTGTCCACGGACGGCTGGCCGGAGGGGGCCTACCTGCTGCGCCTCGACACCGAGCGCGGCCACCAGCGGTACGTGCCGCTGGTCGTGCGCTCGGCCTCCGGCGCCGGGCGCACGGTGCTGGTCCACGCCACCCCCACGTGGCAGGCGTACAACCGGTGGGGCGGCTACAGCCTCTACTACGGCGAGGACGGCCGCTACGACAGCCGCTCGCTCGCGGTCAGCTTCGACCGCCCCTACGACCGCACCGGGATGGAGAAGTTCCTCATCCACGAGCGGCCGGTGGTGGCGCTGGCCGAACGGCTCGGCCTCCCCCTGGCGTACACGACGGGCGGCGACCTGGAGGCCGGCGACGACGTCCTCGCCGGCGCGTCGGCGGTGATCTTCCTCGGGCACGACGAGTACTGGACGCCCGGGATGCGGCGCACCGTGACCGAGGCCCGCGACGCGGGCGCCAACCTCGCCTTCCTGGGCGCCAACACCTGCTACCGCCGCGTCCGGCTGGAGGAGGACGGCAGGACGGTGGTCTGCTACAAGACCGCGGTGGACCGCGACCCGCTGGTCCGCACGCGCCCGTCGCTGGCGACGACCGACTTCCGGGCGGCTCCGAAGGCCGACCCCGAGTCGTCTCTCATCGGCGTGTACTACGACGGGTATCCCGTGGACGCGCCGTTCGTGGTGCACGAGCCCCGCCACTGGATCTTCGCGGGCACCGGCGTCCGCCGTGGCGACGCGTTCCCGCACCTGGTGGGCGTGGAGTACGACCGGGTGAACACGGACGTGCCGACGCCCAGGCCGCTGCAGATCCTCGCCCACTCGCCGGTGACCTGCGTGGGGCGGCCCAGCTTCGCCGACGCCGCCTACTACACGGCGCCGAGCGGGGCCGGGGTGTTCGCCTCGGGGACCATGCGGTGGGCCGAGACCCTCATGGCCGGCACCCGCGACCTGCCGCGGGCCCACGGCATCGGCGCGCGCACACGGGCCTTCGTCACCCTCGCGACGACCAACCTGCTGAAGGGCTTCGCGGAGGGACCGGCGGCCGAGCGCCTGCCCGCCCCGGACGACAACGTACGGAAGACCTACCGCCGCTGACCGCCCGGCGCCGGAGCCGGCCGACAGCGCACTAGAGAGCGGCGGCAGGCCAGATCCCGCCCTCTTCGAGACAGGAGTCCTCGGCTTCGCCGCACTGGTACCGAGGGCCCGGGACGCCCCTGAACTCCGATCCGTTCACGATGAAGCGCCCGGCCCCCCAGGCGTAGACCCGTCCGTAGAAATCCTCCTGAAGCGCGTAGGGAGGGTTCTTCGGCAGTTTGGGGCCGACCGACGTCATCTCGTTCGTGGCGGGATCTATCGCGACCAGGTGAGCGCCGTCCCGGCACTTCCCCCCTCCCCATTCGAGGCGGTCCTCCAGCGCCACCCACTGCTCACCCACCCATGTGATCCCCGACAAGCGGCAATCCGGATCATTGCCGGGCGACATCTGCACTCCGTCGTTCAGGTCGGTCTTGCCCGGCGGGATGACGAAGACGTGGGTGGTACCACCGGCGCCGAGATCACGCGTGGTGACTCCGATGCTGCCGTCCGCCCGTCCTCCGTCACCTCGCCGAGCCCCGCGGCGCCGCCCAGACGTTGGCGGGCTTCAGATCGCGATGCACCACGCCCGCGGCGTGGACGGACACGATGGCCTCCGCCAGACCGGCGGCCAGGCCGTACAGGCCGTCTCCGGCCAGCGGGCCGTGTCCGCGGACGTAGGCGTCCAGCGTCGGCCCGGGAACGTACTCGGTGGCCAGCCATGGCTTCTCGGCCGCGGTGTCTGCCTCGATCACATGGGCGATGCACGCACCGGCGACTCTGCCGGCGACCGCGGTCTCCCGCGCGAACCGGGCGCGGAACTCCTCGTTTCCGGCGAAGGCCGGGTGGACGACCTTGACCGCTACCCTGCGGCCGTCGGCGCCGACTCCCGCGTAGACGACTCCCATGCCGCCCGATCCGAGCCGTCCCACCAGCCGGTACCCGCCGATCCTCGTGGGGTCGGCCGCGTTCAGCGGACCGATCGCCGCCGATGCGACAGCCGCAGGACGTGGCGGCTCCTTCCACCACAGCCAGTACGGCGGTGCGGGGGGCCAGTCCGGATCCGGTCCCTCCCAGTCGGCGGGAGGTTCCCAGTCGTCGGGAACGGTCCATCCGGGCGGCGGATTGAACGACCACCCTTCGCCCACCGGCCGAGGGGGGATGGCGCCGCTCAAATCCCGGCCTCGCCGCGGTTCTCCGGAGAGGGCGGCCACCCGGGCGGTGCGTTGAACCGCCAACCGGGACCAGGTCGGGGAGGAGTGGTCACAAAGGGCGGGCGATGCCGGCCCGCTCAGGCGGGCGGAGGGCTCTCCACCGGCCGTGAGCGCCGATCCGGGTGGTTCAGACGAGCAGGGAGTCGATCGCGACGGCGAGGAACAGCAGCGCCAGATAGATGTTCGACCAGTGGAAGAACCGCATCGGGCGCAGGTCGACGCCGGTCTTGCCGGCCTTCACCCGGCCGAGCAGGCGGTGGACCTCAACGAGGCAGACCACGCCGAGCACGAGCGCGGCGGCCGGGTAGAGCAGGGAGGTGCCGGCGACCGGCCACAGCAGCAGCGAGCACAGCACCGTGGCCCAGGTGTAGGCGACCACCTGCTGGACCACCCGGCGCTCGGTGGCGACCACCGGGAGCATGGGCACCTCGGCCGCCGCGTAGTCCTCGCGGTAGCGCATGGCGAGCGTCCAGGTGTGCGGCGGCGTCCAGAAGAACACGACGCCGAACAGCACGACCGGGGCCCACGACACCCCGCCGGTGATGCCGGCCCAGCCGATCAGCACCGGCATGCACCCGGCGATGCCGCCCCACACGATGTTCTGCGACGTGCGCCGCTTGAGCACCAGCGAGTACACGAAGACGTAGAACAGGATCGCGCCCAGCGACAGCGCCGCGGCGAGCCCGTTCACCGTGAGGGCGAGCCCGAGCGTGGAAAGAGTGCCGAGAATCACACCGAAGACCAGCGCGCCCATCGGCGACACGTCGTGCTTGGCGAGCGGACGCCTGCGGGTGCGCCGCATCGTCCGGTCGATGTCCCGGTCGATGTAGCAGTTCAGGACGTTCGCGCTGCCCGCCGACAGGGTGCCGAACACCATGGTCGCGGTGGCGGTCCACAGGTCGGGCAGGCCATGCGCCGCGAGGAACATGACCGGCAGGGTCGTGATCAGCAGCAGCTCGATGATCCGGGGCTTGGTGAGCGCCACGTAGGCCTTCACGAGCGCCCCCAGGGAGCGGGGAGCCGTGGCCGTCGCGGTGGACCCGAGGGGGGCCACCGTCTGCTTGTTCGTCAAGACCGTCAAGGCGCTTCCAACACGTGCGGGGTCAACGCGTAACCTCTGATTAGGGCGGATCTCCGGGCAGCCTGTCTCCGGGCAGCAGCCGGCACTTGGTCAATCACTGTAGTCGCCACCGCAGGTGGTCCCCCAATCGGGGCCGAGGCCGCATGGGGCCGTTACCGAGGTGGCTACCAAACGGTATTACGCCGAACCCGTTAGGGTCCCCTGTGGGCGGGAAATGCCAGAACGGCGCGACAACTAGAGGGGATCGAGCAGTTGAGCAGCGCAAGCCTTGAGTGGAGTGACCTCGACCGGCAGGCGGTCGACGTCGTGCGGGCCCTGGCGATGGACGCCGTGGAGAAGGCGGGGTCGGGTCACCCCGGCACCGCCATGAGCCTCGCCCCCGCCGCCTACCTTCTTTTCCAGCGGGTCCTGCGTCACGACCCCTCGGATCCCAAGTGGGCGGGGCGGGATAGGTTCGTCCTCTCCTGCGGGCATTCGAGCCTGACGCTTTACATTCAGCTCTACCTGTCCGGCTACGGCCTGACCCTGGACGACCTCAAGGCGCTCCGGCAGTGGGGCAGCCTCACGCCGGGCCACCCGGAGTACGGGCACACGGCCGGGGTGGAGACCACGACCGGCCCGCTCGGCCAGGGCATCGGCAACGCGGTCGGCATGGCGATGGCGGCCCGCCGCGAGCGCGGCCTGTTCGACCCGGACGCCGCGCCCGGCGCCTCGCCGTTCGACCACATGATCTGGTGCTTCGCCTCGGAGGGCGACCTCGAGGAGGGCATCAGCCACGAGGTCAGCGCCCTCGCGGGTCACCAGAAGCTCGGCAACCTGGCCGTGGTCTTCGACTCCAACCACATCTCCATCGAGGACGACACCCAGATCGCCCTGTCCGAGGACATCGCCAAGCGCTACGAGGCGTACGGCTGGCAGGTCCTGGAGGTCGACTGGACCGCCACCGGGGAGTACAAGGAGGACGTCCAGGCGCTGTACGACGCGCTGGAGGCGGCCCGCGCGGAGACCGACCGGCCGACGTTCATCAAGCTCCGCACGATCATCGGCTGGCCGGCGCCGAACAAGCAGAACACCGGCAAGATCCACGGCTCGGCCCTGGGCGCAGACGAGGTCGCCGCGACCAAGCGCGTCCTCGGCATGGACCCCGACAAGAGCTTCGAGGTCCCGGCCGAGGTGCTCGGCCACGCGCGCGAGGTCGTCGCGCGCGGGCGCGCCCTGCGCGCCGAGTGGGACAAGGGCTACCAGAGCTGGCGTGAGGGCAACCCCGAGCGGGCGGAGCTGTTCGACCGGATCTCCAAGCGCAAGCTGCCCGAGGGCTGGGACAAGGCGCTGCCGTCGTTCGAGATCGGCTCGCAGGTCGCGACCCGAAAGGCGTCCGGCGAGGTGCTGAGCGCGCTCGCGCCGGTGCTGCCGGAGCTGTGGGGCGGCTCGGCCGACCTGGCGGAGTCCAACAACACCACGATGAAGGGCGAGCCGTCCTTCATCCCGGACGAGTACCAGACCAAGGAGTTCCCCGGTCACCGGTACGGCCGGACGCTGCACTTCGGCATCCGCGAGCACGGCATGGGCGCGATCCTCAACGGCATCGCGCTGCACAACGGCACCCGCCCCTACGGCGGCACGTTCCTGGTGTTCAGCGACTACATGCGGCCGTCGGTGCGTCTCGCCGCGCTGATGAAGCTGCCGGTGACCTACGTCTGGACGCACGACTCGATCGGCCTCGGCGAGGACGGCCCGACCCACCAGCCGATCGAGCACCTGTGGGCGCTGCGCGCGATCCCCGGCCTCGACGTCGTCCGCCCGGCCGACGCCAACGAGACCGCGGCCGCGTGGAAGGCCGTGCTGGAGAACAACGACCGCCCGGCGGGCCTCGCCCTGACCCGGCAGAACGTCCCCACCCTGGAGGGCGCCGGCGACCCGGACGCCGTCGCGAAGGGCGGCTACGTGCTGCAGGACGCCTCCAACGGCCAGCCCGAGGTCGTGATCATCGGCACCGGCAGCGAGGTCCAGCTCGCCGTCGAGGCCCGCACGATCCTGGAGTCGCAGGGCATCCCGACCCGCGTCGTGTCGATGCCGTGCGTGGAGTGGTTCCAGGCGCAGGACGCCGCCTACAAGCAGACCGTGCTTCCGCCCGCCGTCAAGGCCCGGGTCGCCGTCGAGGCGGGAATCACGCTCGGCTGGCGCGAGTTCGTGGGAGATGCGGGCGAGGTGCTCGGTCTCGACCACTTCGGCGCCTCCGCGCCGTACAAGACGATCTACGAGCAGTTCGGCCTCACCGCCGACCGCGTCGTCGCCGCCGCCAAGGCCAGCCTGGCCAAGACGGGCGCCGACAAGGGCGAGACGACCGGAAACTGAGGGACGAAGGATGAATGAGAATCTGAAGCGGCTGACCGACGCCGGAGTCTCCATCTGGCTCGACGACATCAGCCGGGAGCGGCTGCGCTCCGGCAACCTCGCCGCCCTGATCCGCGACAAGAACGTCACCGGGGTCACCTCCAACCCCACGATCTTCGCCTCCGCCCTGAGCAAGGGCGACGCCTACGACGCGCAGCTGCGCGACCTCGCCACCCGCGGGGTGACGGTCGAGGAGGCCGTACGCGCGATCACCACGTTCGACATCCGCTGGGCGGCCGACGTGATGCGGCCGGTCTTCGACGCCACCCGCGGCGTCGACGGGCGCGTGTCGATCGAGGTGGACCCGCGCCTGGCCCGCAAGACCGAGGCGACGATCGCCGAGGCCCGCGCGCTCTGGTGGCTGGTCGACCGGCCCAACGTGCACATCAAGATCCCGGCGACGGTCGAGGGCCTGCCGGCGATCACCCAGGCCATCTCCGAGGGCATCAGCGTCAACGTCACGCTGATCTTCTCGCTCGAGCGGTACCGCCAGGTGATGGACGCCTGGCTCAGCGGGCTCGAGAAGGCCAAGGCCAACGGCCTCAACCTGGCCACGATCGAGTCGGTCGCGTCGTTCTTCGTCAGCCGCGTCGACACCGAGATCGACAAGCGCCTCGACAAGATCGGCACGCCGGAGGCCGCCGAGCTGAAGGGCAAGGCCGCCGTGGCCAACGCCCGCCTGGCGTACGCCGCGTACGAGGAGGTCATGAACTCGCCGCGCTGGCAGGCGCTGCGCGCGGCCGGCGCGCACCCGCAGCGCCCGCTGTGGGCCTCCACCGGCGTGAAGAACCCCGACTTCCCCGACACGCTGTACGTCGAGCAGCTGGTCACGGCCGGGGTCGTCAACACCATGCCGGAGAAGACGCTGGACGCCTCGGCCGACCACGGCCGGATCTCGGGCGACACCATCCGCCCCTTCTACCAGCAGGCGTGGGACGTCATGGCCTCGCTCAAGCAGGCCGGCATCGACTACGACGACGTCGTCCGCGCGCTGGAGGAGGAGGGCGTCGAGAAGTTCGAGACGTCCTGGAGCGAGCTTCTCGAGACCGTCGACGGCGAGCTGCGGAAGGCCTGAGCTACAGATGACAATCGAGGTGACCCTCGGCGACGAGGCGGACGCCGTCAAGGCGGTCAAGGACAAGCTCGTGGCCGAGGGGGTGCCCGCGGCCCTCGCCGCGGGCGACTCCACGCTGTGGGGCCCGCAGGCGCAGCCCGAGGCCGCGATCCGGCTGGGCTGGCTGGGCCTGCACCGCGCCAGCAGGGAGCTGCTGCCGGAGATCGCCAAGCTGGTGGAGCGGGCCCGCGCCGCGGGCCTGGACCACGTGGTGCTCGCCGGCATGGGCGGCTCCTCCCTCGCCCCCGAGGTGATCTGCGCCACCGAGGACGTGCCGCTGACCGTCCTCGACACCACCGACCCGCACCAGGTCCGCCGCGCGCTCGCCGACCGGCTCGACCGCACGATCGTGGTGGTGGCGAGCAAGAGCGGCGGCACGATCGAGACCGACAGCCACCGGCGCGTCTACGAGCAGGCGTTCCTGGACGCGGGCATCGACCCGGCCGAGCGGATCGTGGTCGTCACCGACCCCGGCTCGCCGCTCGAGCGGGCGGCCATCGAGGCCGGATACCCGGTCGTGCTCGCCGACCCGAACGTGGGCGGCCGCTACAGCGCGCTCACGGCGTTCGGCCTGGTGCCGAGCGCCCTGGCGGGCGCCGACGTGGCCAAGCTGCTCGACGACGCCGCCGCGGTGGCGCCGCTGCTCGCGCAGGACGAGGGCAACCCGGGCCTGGAGCTCGGCGCGCTGCTCGGCGCGCGGGCGCTGCAGGGCCGCGACAAGCTCATCCTGCGCGACGCGCCCTCCGACATCACCGGCCTGCCCGACTGGATCGAGCAGCTCATCGCCGAGTCGACCGGCAAGGAGGGCAAGGGCATCCTGCCCGTCGTCGGCGCCGAGGCCGCCGAGGCCGGTGACCAGTTCCTGGTCACCATCGGCCCCGACAGCGGCACGACCGTCGACGGCCCGCTCGGCGCGCAGTTCCTCGTCTGGGAGTACGCCACGGCGATCGCCGGCCGGGTGCTGGGGATCAACCCGTTCGACCAGCCGAACGTGGCCGAGTCGAAGGAGAACACCACCAGGATCCTGCAGGAGGCCGGCGACGGCCCGCTGCCGACCGGCACGCCGATGCTCACCGACGGCCCGGTCGAGGTGTACGGCGACGTGCCCGGCGACCTGAAGAACCTGGCCGACGTCCTCACCTGGCTGCTGCGCGCGATCCCCGAGCGCGGCTACCTGGCGGTCATGGCGTACCTCGACCGCGAGGCCGCGTTCGACGCCGCGGTGGTCGGCGACGCCTCCTTCGAGGAGATGACCGAGACGTGGGCGAGCGCCGACGTCGCCACCCTGCGGGCCCTGCTCGACTACCGCACCGACCACGCGGTGACGTTCGGCTGGGGCCCGCGCTTCCTGCACTCCACCGGCCAGTACCACAAGGGCGGGCCGGAGGCCGGCGTGTTCCTGCAGGTCACCGGGGCCGTTTCCGACGACGTCGAGGTCCCCGGCAAGCCGTACACGCTGGGCAGGCTGCAACTCGCGCAGGCGCTGGGCGACCTGGGAGCCCTGACCTCCCGCGGCCGTCCGGCGGTCCGCCTGCACCTCACCGACCGCGTCGCCGGCGTCAGGCATCTGCTCTCCGTGGCGGAGGAGCTCTGAAGATGCGATGCGTTACAGGCGTAGGGCCCGTCCGCAGGGAGGACACATGACGGAGCAACAGGAGCCGCAGGCCCCCGCCGACGACGCCCGGCAGGCGGGAGGCGAGCTGCCGCAGCAGGCCGTGGACGACCTGACGGCCGCCGAGCGGGCGGTCCTGGCCGCCGCGCAGGCCGCGACGACGGGGACGACCGAGCTGACCATGGCGGCCAACCCGCTGCGTGACCCGCGCGACCGGCGCCTGCCCCGGGTGGCCGGGCCGTGCGTGCTCGTGCTGTTCGGCGTCACGGGCGACCTCGCCAAGCGCAAGCTGCTGCCGGCCATCTACGACCTGGGGAACCGGGGGCTGCTGCCCCCGGGCTTCTCCCTGGTCGGCTTCGCCCGCCGCGACTGGGCGCACGAGGACTTCGCCCAGGTCACGTACGAGGCGGTCAAGGAGCACGCGCGGACGCCGTTCCGCGACGAGGTCTGGAAGCAGCTCAGCGAGGGCATCCACTTCTGCCCCGGCGAGTTCGGCGACGACGGCGCCTTCGACGTGCTCGCCATGATGCTCAAGGAGATCGACGAGACGCGGGGCACCGGCGGCAACTACGCCTTCTACCTGTCGGTGCCGCCGAAGTTCTTCCCGCTCGTGATCGAGCAGCTCAAGCGGACGAACCTGGCCAAGGGCCCCGAGGGCTCCTGGCGCCGGGTCGTCATCGAGAAGCCGTTCGGGCACGACCTGAAGAGCGCGCAGGAGCTCAACGCGATCACCAGCGCGGTGTTCCCGGAGAGCTCGGTCTTCCGGATCGACCACTACCTCGGCAAGGAGACCGTCCAGAACATCCTGGCGCTCCGTTTCGCCAACACGCTGTACGAGCCGATCTGGAACCGCGGTTACGTCGACCACGTCCAGATCACGATGGCCGAGGACATCGGCATCGGCGGCCGGGCCGGCTACTACGACGGCATCGGCGCGGCCCGTGACGTGATCCAGAACCACCTGCTCCAGCTCCTCGCGCTGGTCGCGATGGAGGACCCCACGTCCTTCGACGCCGACGCGCTGCGCCGGGAGAAGGAGAAGGTGCTGCGGGCCGTCAAGCTGCCCGCCGATTTGGCCACCGGCACCGCCCGCGGCCAGTACACGCGGGGCTGGCAGGGCGGCGAGCCGGTCGTCGGCTACCTGGAGGAGCAGGGCATCTCCTCCGACTCCGCGACCGAGACGTACGCCGCGGTGAAGCTGGAGGTGGCCAACCGCCGGTGGGCGGGGGTGCCGTTCTACCTGCGGACGGGCAAGCGGCTCAGCCGCCGGATGACCGAGGTGGCCGTCGTCTTCCAGCGGGCGCCGCACCTGCCGTTCAGCAAGGACGACACCGAGATCCTCGGGCACAACGCGCTGGTCATCCGGGTGCAGCCGGACGAGGGCATCACGGTGCGCTTCGGCTCCAAGGTGCCGGGCACGGCCATGGAGGTCAGGGACGTCAACATGGACTTCGCCTACGGCGAGTCGTTCATGGAGTCCTCCCCCGAGGCGTACGAGCGGCTGCTGCTCGACGTGCTCATCGGTGATCCGCCGCTGTTCCCGCACCAGCGGGAGGTGGAGCTGTCGTGGCAGATCCTCGACCCGATCGAGGAGTTCTGGGCCTCCGAGGGCAAGCCCGAGGGGTACGAGTCCGGCTCCTGGGGGCCCGCCTCGGCCGACGCGATGCTGGCCAGGGACGGACGCGCCTGGAGGCGGCTGTGAGCGCGGCTTCCGGCGAGGCGCGTTCCGGGCGGATCGAGCGGAGAGCGGTGTGACGACCTTCAACCTGACCGAGACGACCGCGTCGAAGATCTCTTCGACGCTCACCCGCCTGCGGCACCAGATGGGCGCGCCCGCCGTCGGCATGGTGCTGACGCTCGTCGTGGTGGTGGACGAGGCGGGGCAGTACGACGCCCTGCGCGCGGCCACCGACGCGGCGCGCGAGCACCCCTCGCGCATCCTCATAGTGATCAGCCGCGACCCGGCCGAGCCCAACCGGCTGGACGCGGAGATCCGCGTGGGCGAGTCGGCGCCGGGCGAGGTCGTGCTGCTGCGCCTGTACGGCGAGCTGACCGAGCACGCCGACTCGGTGATCACGCCGCTGCTGCTCACCGACACGCCGGTGGTGGTGTGGTGGCCGGGCGACTGCCCGGACGTCCCCGCCAAGACCGCGATCGGGCACCTCGGCAGCCGCCGTATCACCGACGCCAGGTCGGCTCAGGACGGCGTGTCGGCCATCGCCGCCCGGGCCGGCCAGTACGTGCCCGGCGACACCGATCTGGCCTGGACGCGGCTCACGCCGTGGCGCAGCCTGCTGGCCGCCGCCTTCGACCAGCCCATCGGGAAGGTCACCGGAGGCGTGGTGGAGGCCGCTGCGGGCAACCCCAGCGCGCCGCTGCTGGCCGCCTGGCTGTGCGACCGGCTGGAGGTGCCGATCGAGGTCGCCGACTCCGCCGGCCCCGGCCTGACGGGCGTGCGGCTGTCCATCGAGGACGGCGGCGAGCTGACCGTGAGCAGGACCGACGCGAGGCTCGCAACGCTGTCGCGGCCCGGCAACCCCGACCGCCGGGTCGCCCTGGCCCGCCGGCCGACCTCGGAGCTGCTGGCCGAGGAGCTGCGCAGGCTCGACCCCGACGACATCTACGCCGCCGCGATCCGTCGGCTGGCGGAGATGAAGGGGCGGGGACGGGCGTGAGCGGCGTTCCCACCGTCATCGTCCACCGGGACGCCGAGCTGCTGGCCCAGGCCGTGGCCGCCCGCCTCATCACGCGGCTGGTGGACACCCAGGCGGCCCGCGGTTCGGCGCACCTGGTGCTGACCGGCGGCACCGTCGGTATCGCGACGCTCGCCGCCCTCGCGGGGACGGCGGCGCGCGACGCCATCGACTGGCGGGCGCTCGACATCTGGTGGGGCGACGAGCGGTTCCTGCCGACCGGCGATCCTGAGCGCAACGAGACCGGGGCCCGCCAGGCCCTGCTCGACCACGTCGACGTGGATCCGGCCCGGGTCCACCCGATGCCCGGCCCCGACTCGGGGATGACCGCCGAGGAGGCCGCCGACGCGTACGCGGTCGAGTTGGCCAAGGCGGCCAGGCCCGAGGACCACGGGCCGGTGCCGTCGTTCGACGTGCTCCTGCTCGGCATGGGACCGGACGCGCACGTCGCCTCGTTGTTCCCGGACAAACCCGCGGTCTACGAGGAGGAGCGCTCGGTGGTGGCGGTGCACGGCTCCCCCAAGCCGCCGCCGACCCGGCTGTCGCTGACGTTCCCGGCGCTGCGGGCCGCCTCATGTCCGACAAGCACATGGCCTACGAGCGCTTCGACGCCGACAACGGCGCCGACGAGGCCCGCTCCATGCTCGGCGCCCTCGCCGCCGGCCTC
>NZ_JBFAOO010000193.1:0-13708 GCF_040675265.1 Microbispora sp. NPDC049633 | reverse complement strand
TCCCTGCTCCCGGTGCCCGCGTCGACCAGCAGGGCCTCGGCCGGCCCGGCCGCCGAGACCTCGGCCGCCAGCAGCAGGTCGCCCCGGCCGGTCCACCGGACGAACCAGGCGGACCCGCCCTCGGGCGCGGCCAGCGGCCGCAGGTCGCCGCCGTCCGGCCGGACCGTCCAGACCTGGGTGTGCTCACCGCCGCCGGGCACCACGAGCACGGCCAGCCGCTCGCCGGTCGGCGACCAGCTCACCTCGGCCACCGGCTCGGGCCCGGTGTCGACGGCCCGCGCCCCCGCGCCGGGCCGCGTCGGCTGGACCCAGACCCGCGGCGTGCCGTCCCGGTCGCTGACGTACGCGACGGCGCCGCGGTCCGGGGCCAGGGCGGGAGTCCGGCAGTCCCACGCCCTCAGGAACGCGGCTCCCGGGAACGCGGCTCCCGGGAACGCGGCCTCCGGGAACACGGCCTCCGGGAACGCGGTGTCGTGGGACACGGCGTCGGGGAGTTCGGTGCCGAGGAGGTGCTCCGCCATCAGATTCCCTGCGACTGCAGCCACATCTCCAGCAGCCCGAGCTGCCACAGCGTGTTGACCCCCGTCGTGGCGCGGTCGGCCCCCGGGTCGTCCAGCAGCCTCGCGACGTACGCCGGGTCGAACAGGCCCCGGGAGCGGGCGGCGGGCGCGGTGAGCGCGTCGCGCACCAGGTCGAGGAAGGGCCCGTCGATGTGCCGAATCGCGGGCACCGGGAAGTAGCCCTTAGGCCGGTCGACGATCTCGCGCGGCAGCAGCGCCCGCGAGGCCTCCTTGAGGATGCCCTTGCCACCTCCGGCGAGCTTCAGCTCGGGTGGGCACGCCGCCGCCAGTTCGACCAGCTCGTGGTCGAGGAACGGCGTGCGGGCCTCCAGACCGTGGGCCATCGTCATGTTGTCCACCCGCTTGACCGGGTCGTCGGCGAGCATCAGCCGGGTCTCCAGGCGCAGGACGGCGTCGATCGCGGTCCCGGCGCCCGGCCGGTCGAGGTGGTCGCGGACGACGCGGGCGCTCTCGTCCTCCCCGGCCAGGTGGGCGGGCGCGACGATGCCGGCCAGGTCCTCGTGCGGCCGGTCGAAGAACGCCCTGGCGTACGCGGCGAAGGCGCCCTCGCGGGGCACGGCGGCCACGGGAGGGAACCAGCGGTATCCGGCGAACACCTCGTCGGCGCCCTGCCCGGACTGCACCACCTTGACGTGCCCGGCCACCTCCCCGGACAGCAGGTGGAAGGCGACGCAGTCGTGGCTGACCATCGGCTCGCTCATCGCCCGCACCGCCTCCGGCAGGCCGGACAGCAGCCGGGAGTTCTCGATGAGGATGCGGTGGTGGGCGGTGCCGAAGCGCTCGGCGACCAGGTCGGAGTAGCGGAACTCGTCGCCCGCGTCGCCGCCGGCCGCGTGGAACCCGATGCTGAACGTCGACAGGTCCCGCTGACCCTCCTCGGCCAGCAGCGCCACGATGACGCTGGAGTCCAGGCCGCCCGACAGCAGCACGCCCACGGGCACGTCCGCGACCATCCGCCTGCGGACGGCGGCGCGCAGCCGGTCGAGCACGGCCTCACGCCAGTCGTGCGCGTCCATCCCCTCGTACCGCCGCAGCCGGGTGAAGGGCGGGTCCCAGTAGACCGTGTCGCGGGACGTCCCGTCGGCCTCGACCGTGCGCACGGTCGCCGGCGGCAGCTTGCGCACGCCGGTGAGGATCGTGCGCTCGCCGGGCACCAGCGAGTGGAAGGTCATGTAGTGGTGCAGCGCGACCGGGTCGATGTCGGTGCTCACCTCGCCCGCGGCGAGCAGCGCGGGCAGGGTGGAGGCGAAGCGCAGCCGCCGCCCGTCCCCGGACACGTACAACGGCTTGATGCCGAGGCGGTCGCGGGCGAGCGTCAGCCGGCCCGTGGCCGGTTCGAAGACGGCGAAGGCGAACATCCCCGCGAAGCGGCGCACGCAGTCGGGTCCCCAGTGGTGGAACGCCTTGACCAGGACCTCGGTGTCGGAGCCGGAGAAGAAGTGGTATCCCTCGTCCCGCAGTTCCTCGCGCAGCTCCCGGTAGTTGTAGAGACAGCCGTTGAAGACCGCGGTCAGGCCGAGGGAGGGGTCGGCCATCGGCTGGGCCGCCTTGTCCGACAGGTCGATGATTTTCAGGCGCCGGTGGCCGAGGGCGACCGGGCCCTCCGACCACAGGCCCGAGCCGTCCGGGCCGCGATCGTGCATCGCGTCGGTCATCCTGCCCACCGCGCCGATGTCGGCGCGCCGCCCGTCGAACCGGATCTCGCCGCTCAGTCCGCACATGTCGTCCTACCTCCCGGCCCCCGCGAGCCGGCGGTCTCCGGACCTCGTCTCGGCGAGGAGGAGGTCCACGACGTCGGTCAGGCGGCCGCCGTGCCGGAACGCCTCACGCTGCCGGGCGGCCGAGCCGCCGTCCGTCAGGGCCCGCTCCGCGAGGGACGAGACCAGCGCCCAGTCGCCGGACTCCTCGAGTTGTGGCCGCAGCCCCTCCAGCATCCGGCCGATCACCTCGCGGGCCGGCCCCGGCACGCCCTCGACCGGGTCGACCAGCTCGCCGTCCAGTCCCGAACGCGCGGCCCGCCAGGAGGCGGCCCGCACCAGTTCCGTACGCACGGACTCCTCGGCCGCGGCGGGCGAACCGCCTGCGGCGAGGGCGTCCAGCTCCCGCGCGACCAGCGCGCGGAACAGCCCGGCGATCAGCACGATGTCGTCCACCCGGGGGCAGGCGTCGCACACCCGCAGCTCGACCGTGGGCACGTGCGCCGACGGCCGGACGTCGAAGTAGAGCATGCCGGGATCGCTGATCACCCCCGACCGCACCAGTTCGTCCACCATCGCGTCGTACTCCTCGGCCGACTCGAACCGCGCCGCCGGCCCGGCGGTGGGCCACCGCTGCCACACCATCGACCGGAAGCTCGCGTATCCGGTGTCGGCGCCCATCCAGTACGGCGAGCTGCAGCTCAGGGCCAGCAGCGGCGGCAGCCAGGGAGCCAGCCGGTGCGTCACGGCCACCGCCAGGTCGCGGTCGCGCACCTCCGCGTGCACCTGCGTGCCGCAGATGAGCTGCTCGCGGGCGAGCGCCTGGTAGTCGGCCAGCATCTGCTCGTAACGCGGATCAGGGGAGATCTTCATCGTCTCGGGGTCGACCAGCGGGACCGTCCCCGCGGCGGCGATGCCCAGGCCCAGACCGTCCGCCGCCGCGACCACGTCGGCCCGCAGCCCGGTCAGCTCCCGCGACAGGTCCTCCAGCAGGCTGACCGGGCGCGTGTTGGCCTCCACGACCGAGCGTTGCAGCTCCTGGGTGAACCGGTCGGGGGGCAACTGCTGGAGGAGCAGACCGGCGCGCGGGACGGACTGCCGTGTTGCCAGGTCCACGACGTGGAACTCCTCTTCGACGCCGACCGCCATGTCCCGCGCGAAATTCGTCATATGGCCGCTCCCCAGGCTGATGAGTGCTTTCGTGTCCTCTGCCCCGAAAGTCGGCTTACGCACGTCTCTGGTTTGGCATGGTGATGAAAGTTACAGGTCCTCACCGGAGGGTCGCCCAGCTCACCGCGCTCACCGATGGGGCCGCCCGGCCGAGACCTTGACGCGAAAGGACCACACGGCCACGATCGCCGCGTTCCGAGCC
Source organism: Microbispora sp. NPDC049633 (assembly GCF_040675265.1). Taxonomy (NCBI): domain Bacteria; kingdom Bacillati; phylum Actinomycetota; class Actinomycetes; order Streptosporangiales; family Streptosporangiaceae; genus Microbispora; species Microbispora sp. NPDC049633. Next base: position 10,058 of record NZ_JBFAOO010000193.1, on the reverse strand, counting down.
GACCGCGAGCGCAGGGAGCCCGATGAACGGCCGCGCATCTTCCTTCCGACGCCGCGTCTGGGCGGCCGCCGTCGCCGCGGTGCTGCTGACCGCCTGGCCCGCCGCCACGCCGGCCGGGGCGGTCGACGACCCACCCGCGCCGGTGACCGGCAACGCGACCTATTTCGACGCCCTCGGCTCGCCGTACGGCGGCTGCGGCATCCCGCAGTCGGAGCTGGACTCGCAGGACTTCGTCGCGCTCAACGTGTACGACACGCCCGGGGACTACGCCTTCTACCCCCGGCCGCTGACCGGGGCGAACGCGTCCAAGGCCGGGCTGTGGAACAACGGCCTCAACTGCGGCCGGTACGTCAAGGTGACGATCTCCGACTACTGCACGGGCGTCAACGACGGCGGGGCCGGCCAGCCGTTCTGCCGCAACGGCTCGTGGGTCTCCGACGCCTACAGCGGCGCCACGCTGACCATGATCGTCGCCGACAGCTGCGGCGACCCCAACGGCTGGTGCCGCGACGACCGCTACCACCTCGACCTGTCCAAGCCCTCGCTCAACAGGTTCGCCAAGAACGGGACGCCCGTCGGGGACATGTACCCCAACCACTGGAACAACCGCCACGTGACCTGGTCGTTCGTCCCGGCGCCCGGCTACAGCGGCGACATCCGCATCGGGTTCATGAAGGGCGCGCAGGCGTGGTGGCCCGCCATCGCGGTCTCCCACCTGCCCAACGGCATCCACGGGGTGGAGTACTACGCCGACGGCGCCTGGAAGCAGGCCCAGATGAACTCCGACATGGGCCAGTCGTACATCATCGGCGGGGTCACGCAGGGCGCCACCCGCTTCCAGATCCGGGTGCGCGACGCGTCCGACGCGCTCGTGAACGGCGGCCGGGTCTACAGCTTCGCCCTGCCCGCGTCCTGCGGATCGCAGTGCGGCGCCGACTACACGGAGGCGAGCTACACCACGACGACGCCCAGCGGGTCGCCCTCGCCCTCGCCGTCCGCCTCACCGTCGGCCTCACCGTCCGTTTCGCCCTCTGCTTCGCCATCGGCATCCCCGTCCGTGTCGCCGTCGGCGTCCCCGTCGGCGTCCCCGTCCGTGTCCCCGTCCGTGTCCCCGTCCGCCTCGCCCAGCGCGTCTCCCTCGGCCAAGCCCGGGAACTGCCAGGTGACCTACCAGGTGGCCAGCTCGTGGCAGGGCGGGTTCACGGCGAACGTCACGGTCAAGAACACCGGCGCCGCGGCCTGGACGGACTGGGCTGTCGCCTGGGACATGCCGTCCGGGGTGAGCCTCGTCAACGCCTGGAGCGCGACCGTGACGACCGGCGGCGCCCGCTGGACGGCGAAGGCGCCCTCGTGGGCGAGGAGCCTCGCGCCCGGCGCGTCGGCGAGCTTCGGCTTCCAGGCGTCCGGCCCCTCCACGCCCGGGGCGAGCGGCATCACCTGCTCCTGACCTCCGGCCGGCTCGCCGCCCCCGGACGGCGGTGAGCGGGCCGGCCACGCTCCGGCTTCCACCCCCTGTCCCGGGCGCCGTACCCGCGGGAGGAGAAAGGTCCCGCGGCGGCGGGACCAGCGGCCCTGCCCCTGACGGGGCGCAGGGGGTCGGATGGGGGCAGGAGCAGAAGGAGGAGCCATGACCCAACCCGTCATCGTGGGCACCGACGGATCGCGCGCCGCGACCGCCGCGGTGGAGTGGGCCGCGGGCGACGCGGCGCGCAAGGGCCTGCCGCTGCGGATCGTGCACGCGGTGGACCGCCTGCCGTACGAGATCGCGCGCTATCCCATCCCGGTGGAGGACCAGCTCGACCGGGCGGGCCGGCGGATCCTGGAGGAGGCCGAGCAGGCCGTGCGGGAGACCCATCCGGCCGTCCGCGTCACCACCGCCCTGATCGAGGGCGACCCGTCCCGGGTGCTGCGTCAGGAGGCCGGGGACGCGGCGCAGATCGTGGTCGGCAGCAGGGGACACGGCGGGTTCGCCGGCATGCTGCTCGGATCGGTCAGCATGCACGTCGCGGGTCAGGTCGACGCCCCGGTCGTCGTGGTGCGTCCCGGGGTGTCGGCGCCCCACGGGCTGGTCGTCGTCGGCGTCGACGGCTCCGACGAGGCCGGCACCGCGCTGACCTACGCCTTCGAGGGGGCCCGGCTGCGCGACTGCCGTCTGCTCGCCCTGTACGCCTGGCAGCTTCCGGTGCACGCCTTCGCGCCCGAGATCACCTACGACATCGACGAGGTGCGCAAGGCCCAGGAGGACTACGTGGCGGACATGCTGCGGGCCCACCGGGACCGCTACCCCGACGTCCGCGCCGAGATGCGGGCCGTGTGCGCGCACCCGGTCGCCGCGCTGGTGGAGGCGGGGGAGAAGGCCGACCTGCTCGTCGTGGGGTCGCGGGGACGCGGAGCCGTCGGCGCGGCGGTGCTCGGCTCGGTGAGCCGGGCGGTCCTGCACCACGCGCACTGCGCCGTCGCGGTGGTGCGGCCTCCCCGGAGCTGAGACCGGTGCGCGAGAGGTCTCATCCGCGAGTTGAGAGTCGGTGACGGCCGAGCAGCGGCTTCCCCGAAAAAGTCTCACAAAGGACTTGAATGGGACACTTGAAGGAGGAAATCCAGCGAGAGAAGGACCTCGTGTGACCGAGAACGACGTCATCGAATTCACGGCCGGCCTCCCGGGCGTCGTCGCCTTCACCGCGGGCGAGGACAACGGCGCCCCGCGGGCCGCGTGGGGAGACACCTTCTTCTACTACGACCCCGACGACGTGCCGGCCAACCGGCAGATGCCCTTCGCCACGATCGTCGTCACGGACTACGAGGGGTTCGACACCGCCTCCGACCTGAACCGGCCGGGCGTCTTCCGGGTCAACATCGGCGTCGGCCGCGCCGTGTTCGAGGAGCTGCTCGGTTATCCGCCGGCCGCGCACCCCGCCCACCATGACGCGGTGGACTACCGCGCACCGGACCGGATCCTGCCGCACCCGGTCTACGCCGCCCAGTCCTGGATCTGCGTGCTCAACCCCGGCGACGCCACGGCCGAGCGGGTGCGTACCCTCCTGACCGGCGCGCACGCCCGCGCGGCCGCCCGCCACAGGACCGGTGAGCAGGCCACCCGCGCCTGACCCGGCGGGTGTTACCGTGACCCCGCATGTGCGATCTTCGAGGAGGTCTCGTGTCGGTTCTCGTCGCGTTCAGCGTCACGCCGATCGGCGCCGGTGAGGATGTCGGAGAAGCGGTGGCGGAGGCGGTGCGCGTGGTCCGCGCGTCCGGGCTGCCCAACCGCACCGACGCCATGTTCACCACGGTCGAGGGGGAGACGTGGGACGAGGTGCTCGGCGTCGTCAAGGACGCCGTCGCCGCCGTCGAGGCCCGCTGCTCCCGCGTCAGCCTGGTGCTCAAGGCCGACGCCCGAGCAGGTCAGGGCAGGCTCGACGCCAAGGTCGCCACGGTGGAGCGCCACCTCGCCGAGCGCCCCTCCTGACCACGGCCGCGGACGCGCCGCACCGCCGCGTACGGCGGATCGTCAGGGGGAGGCCCTTATGGCGGTCTTCAGCGCCGCACGCGACAGGCGGTCGGCGGCGCGCGTCGTCTCGGGGAGCCGGTGACGCGGGGTCAGGGCGAGCACGTGCCGGCAGGCGGTCTCCAGGTCGACCCGATGGCCGACGGAGACGAAGACCGGCTTGACGCCGTCCCGGGTGCGCAGCACCCGGCCGGTCACCTGGCCGTCCAGCAGCAGGTCGCTCCACGCGCCGCGCTCCCGGCCGGGCTGCCCGAAGGAGCCGACGAAGGCCGTCTTGCCGACGCCGATCGTGGGCAGCCCGGTGAGCACGCCGAGGTGGCACGCGAGACCGAACCGCCGGGGATGCGCCAGGCCGTACCCGTCGCAGACGATCAGATCGGGCGTGACGGTGAGCCGCTCCAGCGCCTCGACGAGGCTGGGCAGCTCGCGGAAGGCGAGCAGGCCCGGCACGTAGTCGAAGGCGGGCCGTCCCGGCACCGTCACCTGCTCGACCACGTCCAGGGTCGCCGCGTCGAGCACGACGACCGCGGCGGCCAGCAGGTCCTCGGCGTAGGCCACGTCCACCCCCGCGACCAGGGCGGGGTCACGGGGACCGGGGCCGGTCAGGTCGAGCCGGGACCGCAGGGCGTCCTGGATCGCCTCCGCCTCCTCGACGGTGGCCGGGGCGGTGACGGCACAGACCTCCATGCGGCGACCATAACGCCCCGGCGGCCCGGCAGGCGCCGGGGCCGGCGTGACGCGGGCCGCCGGGGCACGAGCCCGCGGACGATCGGACCGTACCGCGGGGGTACATGGAGTCGAGCTCTTCTGCCGCGTCGCCGGTCAGGACAAGCACTTTCGCCATCGCTCGCTCCTGTCGTCCCCTGGAGTGATCGCTGTTCACGGGTGGCGTCTGCGGCAGACCCTCGCCGAAGCCCCGCCCCCCGGCTCATCGTGAGCGGCGGTGCTCGACCACGCGGTCGCTCCGGCCGGAGAACACCATGATCAGCAGGTGCTGAGGCGTCCCCGCCTCCCAGTCCGGCTGCCGGTAGTGGACGCGGATCCGGTAACGGCCCTTGCCGCGGAACGCCAGATTCGGCAGGGGCTCTCCCCCCATCGGGTCCCTGAGCTCGATGTGGCCCGTGGGGCTCCGGTAGCCGATCTCCACCACCCGGTGCCAGCCCTTCACTTCGACCGGGGGTCGCGTGCGGTAGGTCTCCGTGGTCACACAGATGTCGTAGTCGGAGTGGCTGAGGATCATCAGGTGCCCCGGAACGGCGGCGACCAGATCGTCGTCCTGCGCCGTGTCCAGCAGGCCGTCGTCGAACGGGTCCGACGGCATGCTGTCGTCGTACTCGAAGGACTCCAGGACGCCGTAGTCGGTCCACGTCCGCTCGCGGGCGACGCGTACGGGTCTGATCAGCGGGCGGTGGCGGGAGCGGTCGCACACCTTCTGGCCGGCGGCCTCCCGCGCCCGATACTCGGCCTCCTCGGCGTCGATCTCCGCCTGGATCTTCGCGGCGGCCGGGGGACAGATGGGGGCGATCAACCCCTCGTCGGCGTGCGGGCCCGGGTAGACCTCGCACATCGCCCGCCCGTACGCCAGCAGGTCCCGGTCGGAGACGGCCGTGAACCGGCCGCTGCGGCGCACCCCGCAGATGAACGCCCGCTCGCCGGTCGGCACCCTCGCCGCGTCGCCGTACCGGGGCGCGCACTGGTCGGCCGTGGTGACGCGGCCGTACGCGAGGTCGGCGGGCGGCAGCGTGGCCAGCAGCGCGAGCACCGCGAGCGGCGGCCCGGCTCGCCGGACGGCGCCGACGATCGCCGAGGGCGGCCAATCGGTGGCCTGGCCGTCGGCAGGGCCGGATTCCTCGGCCGGTTCGGCATCGTGGTCGGCCGCGGACCGCCGCGCCCACAGCAGCGGGACGGCGGCGGCGAGCGCGGCGGCGGTGGCGATCGCCGGCGGCGTGACGCCGCCCAGCTCGGCCAGCCGCTCCGCGGGCCACTCCAGGAACTTCCCCGCCTCGTCGGCGACAGTGGTGAGCAGGAGCAGCAGGCCGCCCGTCCGGCCGAGCAGCCGGTTGGGCGTTACGGCCTGCCGGTGGCTGAGCAGGGCGACGGCGGCGATCACCCTCCCGGTCGCCGGGGCGGTGGCGCCGAGGACGTACCAGATCGACCCCGGCCCAGGTGCGGACAGAGCGAGCAGCAGGGTGAACGGCCCGCTCACGAGCAGGGCCCAGAAGGCCAGCCGGAAGGCCCCGAGCCTCCGGTGCAGCAGCACCGCCAGGAGCGCCCCGAGGACATACGGAGCGTAGGGCGAATAGGCCATCAGCCACCAAGCGAACCGGCCGTTCGCCCCGCTCACGTCCTGGAACGTCGTCGCCCACGCCTCGTCCCTCACCTCGCCGCGGAGTTCGGCGAGCAAGGACGACAGCAGCAGGCAGAGGGCGATCGCCCGCAGGGCCGGATGCCGGGCCGTGAACCGGATCCCCTCCGCCGCCTCCCGCCACAGCCCCGATCTCGGCGGCGGTGGCCTCTCGGCGGCGGCGACGCCGCGGAACAGTGCCGCCGCCACGGCCAGCCCCAGGCCGACGGTGAACGCGAACGTGAGGCCCGGCCAGTCGAGCACCGTCAGCATGACCGGCACGACGGCGATTTGCGGCAGCACGGTCAGCAGGGCGTTCGCCGGAAGCAGGCGCCCACGCCGGACGACGGACGGCAGGTACGCGTCCTGGCCGACCGCCGCCACCGACGCGAGGACGCCCGTCGCCATGGTCACCGTGAGGAGATGCGGCCAGGCGGCCGACCCGAGAGTTCCGGCCGTCGCGACGGACGTCACCGCCACCGCTCCCAGCAGGGCCGACAGCACCATGACCGACCGCCGCCGCGCCCGGTCGATCAGCACTCCCAGCGGCAGCGCCAGCAGGACGATCCCGGCCTGCTCCACGATCCCGCCTAGGGTGATGACCACCGGTGGCGAGGTCCTCCAGGTGGCGGTCACCAGAGCCGTGTCGGCGAGCGAGAAGGAGGCGCACAGGGCGGTCGCGGCGAGCGCGAAGAGCGGGAACCGCGGGAGGCTGGGGGAGGCCATCCGATGATCTTCGCCGCGACCGCCCGGTCCACGCAAACCGCCTCCGGCCCGCGTCCATCCGTGTCGGATTCGCGAGAGACCGGAGGCCGTGCATCCGGCTCCCGCGGCCTCGGCCCGTGCCGGCGGTGGGGTGTCTCCCGCCCCGATCCAGGTCCGGCCGTCTCAGTAGCCCCGCGCGGGGTCGATCAGGCCCAGCAGCGGCTCCCCCCGCAGGTAGCGGGCGACGTTCTCGCGCACCCGCTCGGCGAGGCTCTCGGTGAGGCGGGTCTGCGGGTTGGCGCTGTGCGAGGTGATCAGCACGTTCGGCTCGGACCACAGGCCGTGCCCGTCCGGCAGCGGCTCGGGGTCGGTGACGTCGAGGGCCGCGCCGCCGATCTCGCCGGTGCGCAGCGCGGCGAGCAGGGCGTCGGTGTCGACGAGCTCACCCCGCGCCACGTTGACCAGCCACCCGCGCGGGCCCAGGGCGCGCAGCTCGTCCCGTCCGACCATCCGGTACGTCTGCGGGGTGGCGGGCGCGGCCAGGATGACGTGGTCGGCCCGTGGCCAGACGGCGGCCAGGCCCCCGAAGGGCACGGTCTCGGCCGCGCCCTCGACCGGCCTGCCCGAGCGGTTGACCGCGAGGACGCCCGCGCCGAGCGCGCGCAGCCCGGGGACGACGGCCCTGCCGATCCCGCCCGCGCCGACGACGGCCACCGTGCTGCCCCGCAGCGTTCCCGGCTGGTCGCGCCGCCACGTACGGCTCCGGGCGGCGGCGGGCAGCCGGTGCACCCCGGCCAGCAGCAGGGCGAGGGCGTGCTCGGCGACCTGCGGAGCGTAGGCTCCGGCCGCCGAGCACCACACGCGCGTGGAGTCGACGAGCCCCTCCCGGGTCCAGCGTTCGACGCCCGCGGAGGGCAACTGGACCCAGCGCACGGTCGGCGTCAGGTACTCCCGGACGCCCTCGGGCCGCGAGTCGGTCCAGACCAGCGCCTCCGCGCGGCGCGGATCCGCGACGACCTCACCGCCGGCGGCGCGGACCGACTCGACGATCAGCGGCGGGTCCGCCGGGGCCACGCAGACGGTGAGCACGCGCCCGTCCTCTCCTGGTCACGCCGGGCGCCCGCGCGTCCGCGGCTTTCCCCCCACATTACGGTCCGCCCGCGCCCGCCGATCACCGGCCCGGCTCGCCGCCATGAAGGCCGCGCCGTCAGTCGATCTTGTTCGGATGCAGGACCACCTTGGTCCAGCCCTCTTCCCGCGCGTCGAAGTGCTCGTACGCCTCGGGCGCGTCGTCGAGGCCGAGCTCCTGGGAGACGATCCAGGACGGCCGGGCGCCACTCTCGTGGATGAGGGAGCACAGCTGGCGGTTGTAGTTCTTGACGTTGCACTGGCCGGTGCTCATCGTCTGGCCCTTCGACCAGAAGGTGCCGTAGTCGATGGCCACCTCTCCCCGCTGGTAGAGCTTGTCGCCGCCGCCGGGGTCGCGGGGGACGAACAGGCCGACGACGGCGATGTTCCCGGTGAACTTCACCGACCTGACCAGGTCGTTGAGCGTCATGTTGGGACGCTCGGCGCCCTTCGGATCGTGTGCCTGGAAGCCCACGCACTCGCAGCCGCGGTCGGCGCCCAGGCCCTGGGTGAGCTCCAGGACCTGCTCGACGGGAGAGGACTGGGAGTCGTCGATCGCGATCGCGCCGATCTCCTCCGCCTTTCTCAGCCGGTCCGGATGGTGGTCGATGACCATCACGCCGCTCGCGTTCCTGAGCAGGGCCGAGTAGGCGGCCATCAGGCCGACCGGGCCCGCGCCGTAGACCACGACGGTGTCGCCCGGCTGGACACAGGCGAGCATGGTCGCGTGCCAGCCGGTGGGCCACACGTCGGCCAGCATGACGTAGTCGGTCTGCCGCTCGTACGCGTCCTCCGGCAGGACGAGGCAGTTGAAGTCCCCGTACGGCACGCGCAGCAGCTCGGCCTGGCCGCCGTTGTACGGGCCCATGTCGGCGTAGCCGTACGCGGCGCCGGCCAGGCCCGACGCGGGATTGGTGGTCAGGCAGAAGGCCGTCAGGCCCTGTTCGCAGTTGGCGCAGAAGCCGCACGAGATGTTGAACGGCAGGCACACCATGTCGCCGACCTTGACCCGGTCGACGGCGTCCCCGATCTCGACGACCTCGCCGAGGTTCTCGTGGCCGAGGACCCGGCCCGGCTCGAAGCTGGTCCTGCCCTCGTACATGTGCAGGTCGGAGCCGCAGATGTTGGACGTGGTAACGCGGACGAGGACGTCGGTGTGCCGCTCGATCCGGGCATCCGGCACGGTGGTGACGCTGACCTGCCGGGGGCCTTCGTAGACCACGGCTTTCATGGCTACCCTCAAAGGCGATCGTTACGGAAGACGCGTGCGAACAGACGCGGCGCGGCGCCTCCGCGACGGCGGCCCGGGCCGATGTGCGCTGTATCGGTGTGAGAGGCCGTACCCCGCCGGGCGGGGCGGAAACCGGCGCGCCCGGTCACGTGGAGGGGCCGTGCGGCCCGTGATCGGTGGGTCAGCCGCCCGGCCCCCGGAGAGGGATGCGGGCGGCGAGCGCGAAGCCGCCCTCGGGGGTCGGCCCGGAGAAGAACCGTCCCTGGGCGAGGCAGACGCGCTCCCGGATTCCGGCCAGGCCGTATCCCCCGCCGAGGGAGGGCGCGGCCCTGACCTTCTTCCCGCCTGGCCGGGCGTGCTCCGGCGTGTCGACCACGGAGACCGCCACCTGGTCGCCGGTGACCTCGCAGCTGACCCGCACGCGGGAGTCCGGCGCGTGTTTGCGCACGTTGCTCAGTCCCTCCTGCACCAGGCGGTAGCACGCGTGCGAGACCGGTCTCGGCAGCGTCCCCGGGGGAGCGTCGAGGTGCAGGTCGACCTGGAGCCCGCTCGCCCGCGCCTCGCCGACCAGCCGGGTGATCGCCTCGATGCCCTCGGCGAGGTCTCCGTTCTCGCGGCGGAGCACGGTGAGCAACTGCCGCAGCTCGTCGAGTGCCTGCACGCCCTTGTCCTCGATGACCGCGGTCAGCTCGCCGATCTCGCCGGGATCGGTGGCCTCGCGGGCCATGCCGGCGTTGAGCACCATGGTGGTGACCGCGTGGGTGACGGTGTCGTGCATCTCCCTGGCGATCTTGCGGCGCTCCTCGGAGGCGGCGATCTCCTCGCGTTCGCGTACGCCGAGACGCAGCTCCCGGATGAGCCTCCGATAGTCGTACACCCATGTGCCGACCACCGCGGGCAGGTAGATGAGAGTCAGCGCGCGCACGACGTTGAGGTAGACCGAATGGTCTGTGTGGGGGTTGCGGAAGTCGACGGCGAAGTAGACCACGGTCAGGACCAGCGCGACGTACTGCCACCGGCGCATCCGGTGCTCGGCCGTCATCGAGTAGGCGGCGAGGATCATCGGCACGACCTGCCCGGTGACGCAGGCGCACGCGGACGAGGCGATGACCGCGGGCCAGGGGGTGGGGGGGGGCCCCAGCCGCGCC
>NZ_JBFAOO010000192.1:0-13764 GCF_040675265.1 Microbispora sp. NPDC049633 | reverse complement strand
CATTCCACCCGGATCAGTCACGCCTTTACCGTATCCCGGCCGGCGCCGCTCCCCCATCCTCCTCGGGAACGATCCCGGAACCGTCCTCTGGCGCGCGCGGACGGCGAGTCGCCGGAGCACCGCAGGAGCATCTGGCCGCATGTCGAGGAGCACCTTCTCGACCTGATCGAGGCCCATCGGTCCACGATCGTCTTCGCCAACTCGCGGCGGCTGTCGGAGCGCCTGTGCACCCGGCTCAACGAGCTCGCCTGGGAACGGCGGGCCGCACCCGCGCGGAGCGAGGATCCGGGCGCGGGGGATCCGGTCCACTGGTCGGAGGCCTTCGAGGAGTTGCACGCGCAGTGGCCGGACCGGCGCGACCTGCCCGGCCCCCCGCGCACGGACAGCGGGCAGACCGACGCCTCGCCGCCGGATCCGCGGCTCACGGACACCCAGCACGTGATCGCCTCACCGCCGGACGACGGGCGCGTGGACACCGGACACGGCGAGGCCGGGCGGACGGACGGGCCCCGGCCGGATGCCCTGCTCCCGCAGGTCCAGCGCGGGGACGGACGCGTGGACGCCCGGCACGGCGGCCCGGCCGTCATGCCGTCGGAGTACATGGCCCAGGCGGGGGTCTCGGGCGGCGCGCTGCCCGAGGTGGTGCGGGCGCACCACGGCTCCGTCTCGAAGGAGGAGCGGTCCCAGATCGAGGAGGCGCTGAAGTCGGGCCGCCTGCCCGCGGTGGTCGCCACCTCCAGCCTGGAGCTCGGCATCGACATGGGCTCGGTCGATCTGGTCGCCTGCGTCGATGCGCCGCCCAGCGTGGCGAGCGGGTTGCAACGCATCGGCCGCGCCGGGCATCAGGTCGGGGCCGTGTCCCGAGGAGTGATCTTCCCCAAGTACCGGGGAGACCTGGTGCAGACGGCCGTCGTGGCCGAGCGCATGCGGACGGGACGGATCGAGGAGATCCGCTACCCGCGCAATCCCCTCGACGTGCTGGCCCAGCAGATCGTCGCGATGACCTCGCTGGACGAGTGGACGGTCGACTCGCTGGAGGCGGTGGTGCGCCGGGCCGCGCCGTACGCCACGCTGCCGCGCGGCGCGCTGGAGGCGACGCTCGACATGCTCGCCGGGCGCTACCCGAGCGAGGAGTTCGCCGAGCTGCGGCCGCGCATCGTGTGGGACCGGGTGACCGGCACCCTTCAGGGCCGCCCCGGGGCCCAGCGCCTGGCGGTGACGAACGGGGGCACCATCCCCGACCGCGGGTTGTTCGGCGTGTTCCTGGTGGGCGACAAGGCGTCGCGCGTCGGCGAGCTGGACGAGGAGATGGTCTACGAGTCCCGCGTCGGCGACGTGTTCGTGCTGGGCGCGACCTCGTGGCGCATCGAGGACATCACCGCCGACCGGGTCCTGGTCTCCCCCGCGCCCGGGCAGCCGGGCAAGCTGCCCTTCTGGCACGGAGACGCGCCGGGCCGCCCCGCCGAGCTGGGCCGGGCGATCGGCGCGTTCCTCCGCGAGCTGTCGGCGGCCGGAGCGGGTGGCCGGGGCGACGCGGCGAAGGCGCTCGGGCGGATCCGTGCGGCGGGCCTCGACGACTACGCCGCCGGCAACCTGCTCGCCTACCTGACCGAGCAGCGGGAGGCGACGGGCTACGTGCCCGACGACCGCACGCTCGTGGTCGAGCGGTTCCGCGACGAGCTGGGCGACTGGCGCGTGGTGATCCACTCCCCCTTCGGCGCGCGGGTCCACGCCCCCTGGGCGCTCGCCATCGGACGTCGGCTGCGCGAGCGGTACGGCGTCGACGTCCAGGCCGTCCACTCCGACGACGGCATCGTGCTGCGCGTGCCCGACACCTTCGAGGAGGCGCCGACCGACGTCGCGGTCTTCGACGCCGAGGAGATCGAGCAGGTCGTGGTCGAGGAGCTGGGCGGCTCGGCCCTGTTCGCCTCCCGGTTCCGTGAGTGCGCCGGGCGGGCGCTGCTGCTGCCCCGCCGTACGCCCGGCAGGCGCAGCCCGCTGTGGCAGCAGCGCCAGCGTGCGGCCCATCTGCTCGGCGTCGCGAGCAAGTACGCCGGGTTCCCGGTGGTGCTGGAGACGATGCGAGAGTGCCTGCAGGACGTCTTCGACGTGCCGGGCCTCCTGGAGCTCATGCGGGACGTGGCCGCCCGGCGGGTGCGGGTGGTCGAGGTGGAGACCGCCCAGGCGTCCCCGTTCGCGGCGTCGCTGCTGTTCAACTACATCGGCGCGTTCATGTACGAGGGTGACGCGCCGCTGGCCGAGCGGCGGGCGCAGGCGCTCGCCCTCGACACCGCGCTCCTCGCCGAGCTCATGGGACAGGCCGACCTGCGGGAGCTGCTCGACCCGGATGTCGTGGCGGAGACCGAGCGGGAGCTGGCACGGCTGGACAGGCCGCTGCGTGACGCCGAGGACCTCGCCGACCTGCTGCGCTCGCACGGCCCGCTGCTCGCCCAGGACGTCTCGATCCGCGAGGGCGACCCCTCCTGGCTCGCCGGCCTCGAGCGGGCACGCCGGGCCATCCGGGTGCGCGTGGCGGGCCTGGAGCAATGGGCCGCCGTCGAGGACGCCTGGCGCCTGCGTGACGCGCTCGGAGTGCCATTGCCGGTGGGCGTTCCACACGAATTCCTCGAAGCTCCGCTCGCAGGCGGGCCCGGCGGACCGGGCGGCACGCACGCCGCCCCCGATCCGCTCGGCGACCTGGTCGCACGGCACGCGCGCACCCGTGGGCCGTTCTCCTCCGGCACGGCCGCCGCGCGCTTCGGGATGGGCGTCGCGGTGGTGGACGACGCGCTGCGCCGCCTCGCGGCGGCGGGCAGGGTGGTCTCGGGCGAGTTCCGCCCCGGAGGCCGGGGCGAGGAGTGGTGCGACGCCGGAGTGCTGCGGCTGCTGCGGCGCCGGTCGCTGGCGCGGCTCCGCAAGGAGGTCGAACCGGTCCCCCCGGAGACGCTCGCGGCGTTCCTGCCCGCGTGGCACGGCATCGCCTCGCAGAGCGGCACACCGACCGGCGGCGGGGCGGGCGGGAACGGCGGCAGGACCGGGCTCGCGGGGTCCGAGGGGGGGCACGCGGGTCCCGGGCGGCAGGCGGGCCACGGCTCCGCGCGGGCCATGGACGCTCTGATCACGGCGATCGAACGGCTGCAGGGAGCGACCGTCCCCGCCTCCGCGCTGGAGTCGCTGGTGCTGCCTGCGCGGGTGCCCGGATACAGCCCCGCCCTGCTCGACGAGCTGACCTCGTCCGGCGAGGTCGTCTGGGTAGGCCAGGGTTCGCTGCCCGGCGGCGACGGATGGGTCGGCCTCTATTTCGCCGACACCGCGCCCCTGCTGCTTCCCACGCCATCCGAGATCACCATGACTCCACTGCACGAGCAGATCCTGGAGATCCTCGGCGGAGGCGGTGCGCTGTTCTTCCGTGAGCTGTCCAGCCGCATCGCGACGGCGGCGCTCGGCGAGGGCACGGCGCCGCCGGGCCTGGACGCCGCCTCGGCCCGCCGAGCAAGGATCCTCGGCCGCACCACCGGCACGGCTGGAACTCCCTCCGCACAGCCCGGCGCCACGGGGGTCCCCGCCGCACAGCCCGGAGCCACGACGCGACCCGGCACCGCCGCTGCGGTGCCGGACGACATGACGCTCGCGGCGGCGCTGTGGGATCTCGTCTGGTCGGGCCGGATCACCGGTGACACGCTCGCCCCGCTGCGCGCGACGCTGGGCACCGGACGGCCCGCGCATCGCCCGGCCGCGACCCGGCGCCGCCGCGCGGTGCTGCCGACGAGAAGCGGCCCGCCGACCGTGAGCGGCCGATGGTGGCTGCTGCCCGCGCCGTCGGCCGACGCCACCCAGCGGGCCCACGCGCAGGCCGAGGTCCTGCTGGAACGGCACGGCGTGCTGACCAGGGGCGGCGTCACGGCCGAGCGCCTGCCCGGCGGGTTCTCCGCCGTCTACCAGGTGCTGCGCGCCTTCGAGGAGAGCGGCCGGTGCCGCCGGGGCTACTTCGTCGAGGGTCTGGGCGCCGCCCAGTTCGCCCTGCCGGGGGCGGTCGACCGCATGCGCGCCATGTCGTCCACACGTCCCGCTCCGGCCGAGGACCTGTGGTCGGTCCCCGCCCCGCCACCGCCCCGCCGTGCGGTCGTGCTCGCGGCGACCGACCCCGCCAACCCGTACGGCGCGGCCCTGCCCTGGCCGGACCGTACGGACGACGTGAGCCACAAGCCGGGCCGCAAGGCCGGCGCGCTGGTGGTGCTGGTGGAAGGCCAGCTGGTCCTCTACGTGGAGCGCGGCGGGAAGACCCTGCTCTCGTTCGGGTCGGAGGAGGACCTGCGGCCCGCCGTGCAGGCCCTGGCCGTCGCCGTGAAGGGGGGAGCCCTGGGGAAGCTGACGGTGGAGCGGGCCGACGGCACCGCCATCGCCGAGTCCCCGCTGGCGGCGGCGCTCGAAGCCGCCGGCTTCCACCCCACCCCCCGCGGCCTGCGCATCCGCGCCTGACCCCGGTTGACTTCAGCAGGCGGGGCCGCGCCGGAGCGCCGCCCGGCGTCCGGCTAACGCCGGAGCTCAACCGTCAGTACGACTTTTCCGCGCACCAGGCCACGCTCGGCGTCGCGGTGCAGGTCCGCCAGGGACTCCAGCGGGCGGACGTCCGCCTCGACGTCCACCACGCCCTCGTCGATCAGCGTAACGAGCTCGGTCAGTTGAGCCGGGTCGTTGCGGGCCACGAAATGGACGGCGCGCGGATGCGCGATCGGCTGGGTGATCGAGACGAACTCCTCGGCCAGCTCCGTCACCGAGGAGGGCGGGTCGGGCACCAGGTTGATCAGCACGTCGTTGCCGCCCGGCAGGGCGGTGGTGGTGTAGTCGACGATCTCGTCGGCGCCCAGCGCCCGCACGGCGGCGGCGCTGCGCGGGCCGGCGGTCGCCACCACATGCGCGCCCGCGCGCTTGGCCAGCTGCACGGCGAACAGCCCGACGCCGCCGCCGGCGCCGTTGATCAGCACCCGGCTGCCGCGGCCGATGCGCGCGTGCTCGAAGACCGCCTGCCACGCGGTGAGCCCGGCCACTGGCACGGCGGCCGCGTCCGCCAGTGGAATCCGCTCCGGCGCCCTGGCCAGCATGCTCGCGTTCGCGACCGCGTACTCGGCCGCCGCCCCGTCGATGAGCCCGATCACCCGGTCGCCGGGGGCGAGGTCACCCGCTCCGGTGACCACCGTGCCCGCCACGTCCCAGCCGAGCGTGTGCGGCAGCGTGACGCCGAGCACGTCCCGAAGCAGGCCCATCCGCAGGCCGGCCTCCGACGGGTTGAACGACGTGGCGGCCACCCTGATGAGCACCTCGCCCGGCCCGGGCTTCGGCACCGGCACCTCGTCCAGCGAGATCACCGAGGCGGCGCCGTACTCGTGGATGCGGGCGGCCCGCATGGTGCCGAGGAAGTCCGCGGCGTGCTCGCCCGCCCACGTCTCGAACGTGCCGGCGGGCGCTCCGGTGACCTCCTCCACGGTCCCGGTGACCGGGCCGGGCTCGGCCAGACCGCGCAGCATGGCGTCCACGGCCGGCGCGGGCCACCCCAGCCCGAGCAGCCGTGGCCTGGCCTCCTCCGCAGGCTCCTCCTCCCAGCGCACCGGCCGGCCGATCGCGGCGCCGATCGTCCGCGCCTGCTCCCGTCGGGTCAGCGGCCGGGGTCCGGTCAGCGTGTAGACCGCGCCGTGGTGGCCCTCGCCGAGCAGCGCGCGCACCGCGACCGCCGCCACGTCCCGCTCGTGGACGGGCGCGGAGGCCACGTCGCCGTACGGCTGCCGCACGACGCCCGCGCGGACCTGGTCGGCCCACCGCAGGGTGTTGGCCGCGAACGCGTGCGGGCGCAGCACCGTCCACTCCCCGGCGATCTTCGCGATCAGGCGCTCGATTTCGACCTCGTACGGGCGCGCGGCGGCCGAGGACAGGTAGACCACCCGCCGCGCCCCGATCAGCTCCAGCACCTCGCGGATGCCCTCGGCCGAGGCGAACGGCCACAGCAGGAACACCGCGTCGACCCCGTCGAGAGCCGATTCCAGCGCGACCGGATCGGTCAGCTGCCTCGTCACCGTGCGGACGTCGGCGCCCGCCTCTTCGAGTTGTTTCACCAGGGGACGGCCGATCGTGCCGGTCGCCCCGCTGACCAGGACTTTTGTCATGCCGTCAACCATAGGAGCCCATAGTGAGGCGCCCAATGTGCTTCTGTCTGCGATTCATACGCGATCATCTTCCGCAGTAGACTCTGGCGGTGGACGTGCTGAGCGACGTGGTCGCTGCCATGCGCATGGGCGTGCCCCGGTCGGCGCGCGTCGAGTGGCCGGCGCCGTGGGGGCAGCGGTTCCCATCGGCGCCCGGCTCGGCGGGTTTCCAGGTGGTGCTGCAGGGCTCGTGCTGGGCGATCCCGCCGGAGGGCGAGCCGATCCCGGTCGGGACAGGCGACGTGCTGTTCTTCCCTCACGGGCACGGCTACGCGCTCGCCGACTCGCCCGCCAGCCCCATCGCGGAGTCCGACTGCGACCCCTATGCCCACGCCGAGCTGTTCGCCTCGGCCTCCATGGAGGGCACCGGGCCCGTCACCGTGACGCTCTGCGGCGGCTACCAGCTCGACTCCATCCAGGCGCATCCGCTGCTCGGAGGGCTGCCGGCGATGATCCACCTGCCCGCCAGGCTGGGACACAACACCGAGCTGCGCGCCGCCGTCGAGCTGCTCGGCAGGGAGATCGCGGATCCGCGGCCAGGCGCGGACCTGGTGGTGCCGGCGCTGCTGGACATGCTCCTGCTGTACATCCTGCGCGCCTGGTTCGACGTCTCGCTGGAGCACTGCGCGGCCGGCAACTGGGCCGCGGCCCTGGCGGACCCGGCCGTCAGGGCCGCACTCGAGGGCATCCACCGCGACCCTGCCCACCCATGGACGGTGGAGTCCCTCGGCCGTCGCGCGGGGCTTTCCCGCGCGGCGTTCTCCCGCCGGTTCACGCAGTTCGTCGGGCAGCCGCCGCTGACCTATCTGACGTGGTGGCGGCTGGGCGCGGCAGCGCGCATGCTGCGCGACTCCGACGCCACGCTGAGCGAAATCGCCGGCGCGGTCGGCTACGGCTCGGAGTTCGCCTTCGCCACCGCGTTCAAGCGCGCGTACGGCACGGCCCCCGGCAGGTACCGCCGTGTGGGCTGCCGTCCCTCAGGGCGATCAGGACAGGGCGGATCGCCGTAGGCGGCCTCGTGCCCGGCACGGGATGACGAGGCGAGTGCGGCGGGCCGCGTGCGGGGCGGGCATGAAGATCGGCCGGCCGTCAGACGTGTCCGACGTCAGAGCGTGTCCGACGTCAGAGCGTGTCCGAGAAGACCTCTTCACGCGCTCGGTCCAGCGCCGCGACGATCGCACCCATGAGAACGGGATTGCCCTCCACTCCGGTCGCCACCACTGTGGGGCGGCTCGGGCACACCCGGGCCACCGCCTCCTCGACGCGCTCCGCGAGGTGGGTCCCACCGGCCCTGCCCACGTCACCGCCGAGCACGACGAGTCCCGGGTCGAGGACCACGGCGACCGCCGCCACCCCGACCGCGAGCCGTCCGGCCAGGTCCTCGACGAAGGCCTCGTTGCCGGCGTCGATGGCCGTGCGTACCAGGCCGGCCACCCCGGGGTCCCGGACATCGGCGCCGGCGACGCCGTGCGTGCGGGCCAGGTTCCGCAGCGCCTCTCCTCCGACGAGGCGCTGGAAGGAACCGGTCTGCGGCGCGGTGACCTCGCTCGGCAGCGGCTCCCCGGGGACGGGCAGCCAGCCGATCTCGCCCGCGCCGCCGGTGATGCCGCGGTGCAGCCGGTTGCCGAGCATGACGCCGAGGCCCTGGCCCACGCCCGTCCACAGGATCACGAAGTCGTCGGCGCCCCGCGCGGCGCCGTACGTCTGCTCGGCGAGAGCCGCCAGGTTGACGTCGTTCTCGATGATCACGCACTCGCCGAGCAGGGTGCGCAGCCCGGCCAGGATCCCGACGTGCCAGGTCGGCAGGTCGACCGAGTACCGCACGTCGCCGGTGACCGGGTCCACCACTCCGCGCGTGCCGATGACGAAGCAGCGCAGCCGGGCCAGTTCTATCCCGGCGGTCCCGCAGGCCCGCTGGACGGCCTCGTGGACGATGCGCACGGGGTCACGGGCCTCCGTCGGGTCCACGGTCACCTGGGCGACGACCGTGCCCGTGATGTCGGCGACCGCGGCCGTGACGCTGTCCGGCAGCACCTCCAGGCCGGCGACGTACGCGCTGGAGGGGTTGACCCCGTACAAGGCGGCGTTGGGACCGCGCCCGCCGGGGCGCTCCCCCGCGGCCGCGACCAGCCCGCGCGTCTCCAGCCGGGCCAGAAGCTGGCCGGATGTGACCTTGGACAGCCCGGTAAGCTCTCCCAACTCGGCCCTGGTGAGCGGGCCCCTGGAGATGAGGAGTTCGAGTGCCGCGCGGTCGTTGATCTGCCGTAGCAGCCGAGGCGTACCCGGTCGTTGAGGCACCGGCAGGTTCCCCTCTCGTCACGATCCGCTAACGCGGTCTTTTTTATAAGAAAGTTTCTTGTTAGTTTATCGCGTGCCAGCCCGGAGGCAACCGATCAGCCTCGGGACGCCATGAGCGCCGACCGAAAGGAGAGCGCCTTCCAGCAGGTGAGCGGCCCGCCGACACCCCCCATGAGGCGCACCCCCGACGCGAAGCCGGGAAGGGAGAGACCCACCGTGAAGATCGCTAAGATCGCGGCCGCGACCACCGCGACCGCCGCCCTGGCCCTGGGACTCGCCGCTTGCGGAAGCGACGACTCCGGAAGCACGACCGCTCCGGCGGCCTCCGCGGCCGCCAGCGGTCCCAAGTTCGCCGGCCAGACTCTTACCGTGTGGCGACTCGGTGCCCCCACCGACGTCTTCACCAAGTACATGGACGACCTGAACGCCGAGTTCAAGGAGAAGACGGGCGCCGAGGCGAAGGTCCAGTGGATTCCCTGGCCCGACGCCCAGAAGAAGTGGACCACCGCGCTCGCCGGCGGAGAGGGCCCGGACGTCACCGAGTTCGGCAACGACCAGGTCGCCGCGTGGGTGGCGCAGGACGCGCTCGCGGACATCACCGACGCCGTCAAGAACGACACCGAGCTCCAGCAGATCCCGCAGAACCTGTGGAGCTACGAGACGATCGACGACAAGGTCTACGCCGTGCCGTGGGGCGGCGGCACCCGCGCGGTGCTGTACCGCAAGGACTGGTTCGACAAGCTCGGCATCGAGGTCCCGAAGACCTGGGACGACCTGCGGGCCGCGGCCAAGAAGGTCGTGGACGAGCAGGGCAAGGACGTGGACGGCTTCGCCTTCAACGGCGGCTCCGACGCGAACATGTCCCTGTCGCCGTTCGTCTGGTCCGCCGGTGGCGACTTCGCCAAGTTCGAGGGCGGCAAGTGGGTGGGCCAGCTCACCCAGCCGGGCTTCAAGGAGGGCTTCCAGTTCTACACGGACCTGGTCGCCAAGGACGGCGTATCCGGCAAGGGCCGCCTGACCCAGAACTCGGTCGACATCGCCCAGCGGTTCGCCGCCGGCAAGGTCGGCATGTACGTCACCGGTGGGTGGGACATCGCCGCCATCAAGGAGCAGAGCAAGGGCAAGGTCGACGAGTCGAAGATGGGCTTCTTCTCGCTGCCCGCCAAGGACGGCTCCGGCCCGGCTCCGGCCTTCCAGGGCGGCAACGACATCGCCGTCTGGAAGGACGCCAAGAACCCCGAGCTCGCCCTCGAGTACGTCAAGCTCGCCGCGGGCAAGGAGTTCGGCGTCCGGTACGCCAAGGAGGGCGGCCTGCTCCCGCTCTACCCCGACGCGCTCGCGGAGATGGGCAGCGACCCCGCCCAGAAGCCGTTCACGGACACCTTCAAGGTCGCCAAGGGCTTCCCGGCCAGCCCCAACTGGGCGGAGGCCAACGACACCAAGGCCGTGCTGCAGAACGCGGCACGTGAGGTGATCGAGGGCAAGAAGAGCGTCGACCAGGCTCTCACGGACGCGAACACCGAGCTTGAGACGATCCTCAACCAGTAGATCATGACTCAGACGCCAACCCTCGCCCGGGGCGGAGCCGACACCTCCGCCCCGTCGCGGCGCAGTCGCAAGCGGGCGCGCAGGACGGGACTGCCCACCGGGGCGGTCCCCTACGTCCTGATCCTGCCCGGCCTCCTGGTCATCGGGGCCCTGGTGCTCTACCCGCTGTACCAGATGGTCGAGATGTCCTTCCACAAGGTGGGGCTCAGGCAGATCAAGGCCGTCAACCCCGCGCCGGCCGAGTTCGTCGGCATGGACAACTACTCGCAGATCTTCGGCTCTGACCTGTTCTGGTCGTCGCTGCGCAACACCGTGGTCTTCGCCGTCGTGACCGTCACGCTGACGCTCGTCCTCGGGACCCTCGTCGGCATGCTGCTCAACAAGCTCGGCCCGAAGATGTCGACCTTCGTGGTCGTCGGCATCATGGCCGCCTGGGCCACTCCGCCGACCGCTCAGGCCATCGTGTGGAAGTGGCTGTTCGACTCCGACTCGGGCGTCGTCAACTGGGCGCTGAACCTCCTGCCCGACTGGCTGTCGAACCTGTTGTTCGGCCGCGCCGACTGGAGCGGGTTCCCGTGGTTCAACGACACGCTCACGCTCTACTTCGTATTCATCGTGACCGTGCTCTGGGCGTCGTTCCCGTTCATCGCGGTGTCGGTGCTCGCGGGGCTCAAGAGCATCCCCTCGGAGCTGTACGAGGCGGCGAAGATGGACGGCTCGGGCGCGGTCACCACGTTCCGGAAGATCACCTTCCCGTTGCTGAAGCCGGTGTTCTCGGTGCTGGTCGTGCTGTCGATCATCTGGGACTTCAAGGTCTTCACCCAGCTCTACCTGCTGGCCGGCGGCACGGTGAACCGCGACGCGTTCAACCTGTCGCTGTGGAGCTACGCCGAGGCGTTCAGCAGCCCGCCGAAGATGGGTCTGGGCGCCGCCATCGCGGTCGTGCTGACCGTGATCCTGCTGCTGATCACCTTCGTGTACGTGCGTCAGATCGTGAAGACGGAGGACGACATCCGATGAGCCCGCTCGCGCGCAGGAGGCTCGGACAGGCCGCGCTGAACACGGCCGGGATCGCGGTGTTCCTCTTCGCGGTCTTCCCCGTCTACTGGATGGTCGCCACGGCTTTCAAGCCGAACGACCAGATCTTCACCACGAGCTTCATCCCGTTCCCCAGCCCGCCCTCGATGGACCACGTCTCGCGGGTCTTCACCAAGGGCGTCGCCGGCCACTCCATCTGGCAGTACCTGCTCAACAGCACGCTCGTGGCGCTCAGCGCCGTCGTGCTCGGCGCGGTCTTCGCGCTGCTCGCGGCGACCGCTGTGGCCAGGTTCCGCTTCCGGTTCCGCACCTCGTTCCTGATCCTGCTGCTGATCGTGCAGATGGTGCCCGCCGAGGCGCTGCTGATCCCGCTGTTCACGATGGTCAAGCGGCTCGGTCTGTACGACCAGATGCTCGGCCTGATCGTCATCAACGTCGGCCTGACGCTGCCGTTCTCGGTCTGGATGCTGCGCACGTTCGTCGCGGCCGTTCCCAAGGAGCTGGAGGAGGCCTCCTGGATCGACGGCGCGGGCCGGTTCACCACATTCTGGCGGGTGCTGTTCCCGCTGGTCGCGCCCGGCCTCGTCGCCACCAGCATCTTCGCGTTCATCACCACCTGGAACGAGTTCGTCTACGCCCTCACCCTCATCAGCGACCAGGGCAAGTACACGATGCCGGTCGCGCTGCAGTTCTTCGTCGGCCAGCGGTCGACCGACTGGGGCGGCATCATGGCCGCCTCGACCCTGATGACCATCCCGGTCCTCGTCTTCTTCCTGCTGGTCCAGCGACGGATGGTCTCCGGCCTCGTCGCGGGCGCGGTCAAGGGATAACCCCGCCGCCACCGGCATCTCCCCCTCGTACGGCCGCCTGTACGACCACCGCGCACGGTGGCCGTACAGGCCGTGCCCGCGCGCCCTCCCCCGCACTGTCACCTAAGGAGCCGCGACACCATGTCCGCCACCCGCGACCCCCTGGCGGGGGCCGCCGACCTGTCCACGCGTACCGGCGACCCGGGCCTGCACCGGCTCGCGGCGGGCGCACTGCTGATCTCGTTCCGGGGCACGACCGCGCCGGAGTGGGTCATGCGCGGCCTGGAGGACGGCCTGGGCGGCGTCTGCCTCTTCGGATCCAACGTCGCCGGCGGCGAGCAGGTCGCCGCGCTCGTCGCCCGTCTGAATCAGGCGGGACGCCCGATCGTCTCCCTGGACGAGGAGGGCGGCGACGTCACCCGGCTGGCCTACCACACCGGGAGCGCCTACCCGGGCAACGCGGCGCTCGGCGCGGTCGACGACGTCCACCTGACCGAGCGGGTCTACCGCGCGATGGCCGCCGACCTGGTGCGCTGCGGGGTGAACCTCGACATGGGCCCGGTGGCGGACGTCAACACCGCCGACGACAACCCGATCATCGGCACCCGGTCGTTCGGCTCGTCACCCGGCCTCGTGGCACGGCACACGGTCGCCGCCGTACGCGGCCTGCAGTCGGCGGGGATCGCCGCCTGCGTCAAGCACTTCCCCGGCCACGGCGCCACCCATCAGGACTCCCACCTGGAGATCCCGATCGTGGACGCCTCGCTCGACCTGCTCAGGGAGCGTGAGCTCGTCCCCTTCCGCGCGGCGATCGAGGCCGGCGCGAAATCGATCATGACGGCGCACGTGGCGGTCCCCGCGCTGACCGGAGACCGGCCCGCCACGCTGAGCGGGGAGGCGCTCACCCGGCTGCTGCGCCGCGAGCTGGGCTACGACGGCGTCGTGCTGACCGACGCCCTCGACATGCACGCGATCAGCCGGAGCGTGGGGCTCGCGGAGGGCGCGGTGCTGGCCCTGGCCGCGGGCGCCGACATGCTGTGCCTCGGACCGCTGCCCACGCCCGAGGACGTGCGGCACATGGTGGCCCACATCGCGGACGCCGTCGCCGAGGGCAGGCTCGCGGCCGAGCGGCTGGAGGAGGCGGCGGCGCGGGTGGAACGGCTGCGCGACTGGTTCGAGACCGCACGGACGCAGGTGGCGGAGGACGATGTCGCCGGTCTCGACGCCGCCCGCCGCGCCGTGTCGCTGACGGGCTCGGCGGGGCCGCTGGTCGACCCGTTCGTGGTCGAGGTCGACACGCCGCCGACGATCGCGGTGGGCGAGGTGCCCTGGGGCGTCGCGCCGTGGCTGCCGCAGGCCGAGATCGTCCGGGTCACGCCGGAGGAGGCCGACGTCGTGGCGCTTCTCGGCCGGGCGCGGGACCGCTCGCTGATCGTGATCGTCAAGGACGCCCACCGGCACCCGGTTAGCCGGGATCTGGTCTCTGCGCTGCTCGGCGCCCGCCCTGACGCCGTCGTGATGGAGATGGGCCTGCCGATCTGGCGGCCCGGCGCCGGGGCCTACATCGCGACGTACGGCGCGGCCCGCGCCAACACGCAGGCCGCGGTGGAACTGTTGAGCGGTGGTCCCTCGGCGGTCAGGTAGCCGTCGTCGGCGTCGATCGCGGGTGGCTGTCCGGGACGCGTGCCGGACTCGCACACGTCCCGGACGTCCGCAGCGGGCAGTGGTTCCCGCCGCCGGGGTGTGCTTCAGGACTGGTTGAACAGCGAAAGCGTCAGAGTGGAGTGGTACTCGCCGGCGGCGACGTCGACGGCGGTGCGCAGGGCGAGGTCGGCGTTGACCTTCGAGGTGCCGATCTCGTCGGAAGAGTTGGC
>NZ_JBFAOO010000191.1:0-13868 GCF_040675265.1 Microbispora sp. NPDC049633 | reverse complement strand
GCCCGGCCCGGCCCCGCCCGGGTGCTCCTCGAGCCGCTCAAGGCCGGCCGTACGGCGGCGATGACCCGGGCGAGGCTCGTGCAGGACGGCGTGTCGTTCATCGAGATGCTCGTCACGACCGCGACGCTGGACGAGGCGGCGGCGCCGGACTGGGCGGACGGCCCGTCGGCCGCGATGCCGGACCTGGCGGACTGCGTGCGCCTGCCCGATCCCAAGCCCGAGTCCAACATGAACTTCAACGCCCAGATCGAGATGGCGTTCGACCCGCCCACGATCGGCTGGCTCGCCGGCGAGCCGACCGGCCGGCCCGAGTCGCGGGCGTACTTCCGCCTCGCCGAGCCGCAGGACCCCGACCCGTACGTGCTGGCGCTGGCGGTGGACGCGCTGCCGCCGGTCGTGTTCTCCGCGGGGGCGCGGGGGTGGGCCCCGACGGTGGAGCTGACCTGGCATCTGCGCGCCCTGCCCGCGCCGGGGTGGCTGACCCTGCTGGGCGGCGGGCGGCTGATCAGCGACGGCTGGTTCGACGAGGAGGTCGAGGTGTGGGACTCGGCGGGACGGCTGGTCGCCCAGTCCCGCCAGCTCGCCCGCCTCGGCCGGGGCTGAGCCGCGTTCGGATCGCCCGGCTCCGGCTCGGTCGCGTCCGGGATCAGGACGCTGTCTGATCGCGGCGCCCGCGGGCGGCCCTTGGTCGGCGAACGCGTTGTGAGCATTCTTACCCCGAGCGGCGGGGGCCGTTCCCCTAACCTTGGGAAGCGTGCCGGACAACACCAGGGCGATCGGGATCTTTGACAGCGGGGTGGGCGGCCTGACCGTCGCCCGGGCGATCATCGACCAGCTGCCCCACGAATCGATCTTCTACGTGGCCGACACGGCCCACCAGCCGTACGGACCCAAGAGCATCGCCGAGCTCCGCGCGTACGCGCTGGAGGTCATGGACCACCTGGTCGAGCACGATGTGAAGATGCTGGTCATCGCGTGCAACAGCGCGAGCTCGGCGGTGCTCAGGGACGCCAGGGAGCGCTACGACGTCCCGGTCGTCGAGGTGATCCAGCCCGCCGTCCGGCGGGCCGTGCGGGCCACGAGGAACGGCAGGGTCGGCGTGATCGCCACGCGGGCCACCATCGAATCGATGGCCTACCACGACGCCTTCGCCGCCGCCCCCGACGTCGAGCTGGTCGCGGTGGCCGCCCCCCTGCTCGTGGAGTTCGTCGAGCGGGGCGAGACGATGAGTGAGGACCTCATCGAAGTGGTGAGGGGCTACCTCAAACCGATCCAGGACGCCGGCTGCGACACGCTCATCCTCGGCTGCACGCACTATCCGCTGCTCACAGGCGCCCTCTCGTACGTCGCGGGCGACGGGGTGACGCTGGTGTCCAGCGCCGAGGAGACGGCCAAGGACGTCTACCGCATCCTGCACGACCGCGGGCTGTCCAACGGCGCGGGCGAGCCGGGGCACCGCTTCCGGGCGACCGGCGACACCGAGCTGTTCGCGCGGCTCGGGCAGCGCTTCCTCGGTCCCGAGCTCCAGTCGGTGGAGCGGACCGCCCCGGGTATCGGCGACGTCACCGGCGTAGGGAGTTCGCGATGAAGTTGACGATCATCGGATGCTCGGGCAGCTTCCCCGGCCCCGACAGCCCGTCCTCCTGCTACCTGCTGGAGGCCGAGGGCTTCCGGCTGCTGCTCGACTTCGGCAACGGCTCGCTGGGCGCGCTCCAGCGGCACGCCGGGCTCTACGAGGTCGACGCCATCCTCCTGTCCCACCTGCACGCCGACCACTGCCTCGACCTGTGCGCCTACCACGTCGTGCGCACCTACACCCCGGACGGCCCCCTGCCGAAGGTGCCCGTCCACGCCCCCGCCGGCGCCTCGAAGCGGCTCAACGCGGCGTACGCGATGCCGGACGAGCCGGTGCTCGAGAACTCCTTCGACTTCGTACGGCTGTCGCCCGGCACCCGGCACGTCGGCCCGTTCGAGGTGACGGCCGCCACGATGAACCACCCCGTGGAGACCTACGGCTTCCGCGTCACCCACCAGGGCAGGTCCGTCGCGTACTCGGCGGACACCGGCGAGTCGGCCGAACTGGTCAAGCTCGCCCACGAGGCCGATGTGCTCCTGTGTGAGGCGTCCTTCCTCGACGAGCCGGACCTGACCCCCGGCCTGCACCTGAGCGGCAGGCAGGCGGCCGAGCACGCCGCCCGGGCCGACGCCGCCGCGCTCGTCCTCACCCATCTCGTCCCGTGGTATGACAAGTCCCGCATCCTGGAGGACGCCTCACGTGGCGGCTTCGGCGGCCCGATGGAGTTGGCACGGAGCGGGGCCGTGTATGACCTAGGGTGACCCGTATGGCTCGTTCACACGGTCGTCGTCCCGACCAGCTTCGCCCCGTGACCATCACCCGGAACTGGCTCGCCCACGCGGAGGGTTCCGTACTGGTGGAGTTCGGGGGCACCAGGGTGCTGTGCGCCGCGACGGTGGAAAGCGGCGTGCCCCGCTGGCGCAAGGGCAGCGGCCTCGGCTGGGTGACGGCCGAGTACGCCATGCTGCCCCGGTCGACCAACACCCGCAACGACCGCGAGTCGGTCCGCGGCAAGATCGGCGGGCGCACCCACGAGATCTCCCGGCTGATCGGCAGGTCCCTGCGGGCCTGCGTCGACTACAAGGCCCTGGGGGAGAACTCCGTCGTGCTCGACTGCGACGTGCTGCAGGCCGACGGCGGCACCCGCACCGCCGCCATCACCGGCGCGTACGTCGCCCTCGCCGACGCCATCGCCTGGATGCGGCAGCGCCGGATGTGCCCGGGCGACCCCCTGGTGAACTCGGTCGCCGCCGTCTCGGTCGGCGTCGTCGGCACCGAGTCGATGCTCGACCTCGACTACAGCGAGGACGTCAAGGCCGAGACCGACATGAACGTGGTGATGACCGGCAGGGGCGACTACGTCGAGGTGCAGGGCACCGCCGAGGGCACGCCGTTCGACCGGACGGCGCTCAACGGCCTGCTCGACCTGGCCGCCGCCGGATGCGCCGAGCTCACCCGCATCCAGACGGAAGCCCTTTCCTGAACATCGAGGACGACAGCATGAACAAGGTGGTCCTGGCCACCCGCAACGCCGGGAAGATCGTCGAACTGCGCCGGATCCTCGCCGACGCCGGTGTGCCGGTCGAACTCGTCGGCCTGGAGGCGTTCCCGCAGATCGGCGACGTGGCCGAGACGGGTCTCACGTTCGCGGAGAACGCGCTGCTCAAGGCGCACGCGGTCGCCTCGGCCAGCGGCCTGCCCGCCGTCGCGGACGACTCCGGCCTGTGCGTGGAGGCGCTGAACGGCATGCCGGGCATCTTCTCCGCCCGCTGGTCCGGCCGCCACGGCGACGACGACGCCAACCTCGACCTGCTGCTCGCGCAGGTCGCCGACGTGCCGGACGGCCGCCGGCAGGCCCACTTCGCCTGTACGGCCGCGCTCGCGCTGCCGACCGGAGAGGAGCACGTGGTGGAGGGCGCCGTACACGGCTTCCTCATCCGCGAACGACGCGGCACGGGCGGCTTCGGCTACGACCCGATCTTCGTGCCGGACGGCGAGACCCGCACGACCGCCGAGATGACGGCCGAGGAGAAGGACGCGATCAGCCACCGGGGCAAGGCGTTCCGCGCGCTCGCCCCGGTGATCGCCGAGGTCGTCTCGTAATCCCGCCGTAAGACCCCCGGCGGGCGCACGGGCGTAGCGTTCGTAATGTGAACGCAGCACGCACCCGCATGCCCGCCTGGGCGGCCGCGCTGACCGGCCTCGTCGCCGGCGCGGTGGCGCTCGGGGCGGCCCAGATCGTCGCCGGTCTGATCGACCCCGGCGCGGCGCCGGTCGTCGCCGTGGGCGGCGCGGTGGTCGACGCCACGCCCGCCGGCCTCAAGGAATGGGCGATCCGCACCTTCGGCTCCTACGACAAGCCGGTCCTGCTCGGCGGCATCGTCGTCGTGCTCGCGCTCGTCGCCGCCGGTTTCGGCCTGCTCGCTCGCCGCGGGACGGCGTACGGCACGCTGGGCCTGGCCGTGTTCGGCCTCGTCGGCGCCGCCGCGGCGCTGTCCCGGCCGGACGCGGGGGTGGCGCACGTCCTGCCCTCGCTCGCGGGCGCCGCGGCCGGCGCCTGGACCCTGTCCCGATTGGCGCGGCGCGCCATGGACGGCGGCGAGGAGGACTACGTCGCCGCCAGCCGGGCCGCCGACGAGGAGAGGGCACCGGCCACGCGGCCGGTCTCCGGCCCGGCGGGTGCCGCGACCCCGGACGAGGAGAGCCGCTCGCCGGCGCCCGGCCCCGCCGTGCCGGCCGTCATGCGGGCGGGCGCGTCGGCAAGCCCCGCCCCGTACGCCACGCCGTACGCCTTCGACCGGCGCAGGCTCCTGACGGGGGCGGCGACCGGTGTCGTCGTCGCGGGCGCGGCCGGTCTCGGCGGCTGGCTGCTGTCGGGCACCAAGGACGGCGAGATCGCCCGCAGGAGCGTGGCGAGGATGCTGCCGCGCGCGGCGCGCCCGGCCGCGCCCCTCCCGTCGGGAGCGGACCTGCGGATTCCCGGCCTGGCGCCCTTCGTCACGCCCAACGCCGACTTCTACCGGGTGGACACCGCCCTCGTCGTGCCGTCGGTGGATCCGGCCCGATGGACGCTGAAGATCCACGGCCTGGTGGACAGGCCGGTCGAGCTGACCTTCGCCGACCTGCTCAAGCGCCCCCTCATGGAGGCGGACGTCACGCTGACCTGTGTGTCCAACGAGGTCGGCGGGCCGTACATCGGCAACGCCCGCTGGCTCGGCGCCCGGCTCGCCGACGTGCTGCGCGAGGCCGGGATCCGCAGTGAGGCCGACATGCTGCTCAGCGTCTCCGAGGACGGCTGGACCTGCGGCACACCGGTCGACGTGGTGATGGACGGCCGCGACGCGATGCTCGCCGTCGCCATGAACGGCGAGGTGCTCCCGGAGGCCCACGGCTTTCCGGTCCGCCAGGTCGTGCCCGGCCTGTATGGGTATGTGTCGGCGACTAAGTGGGTCACCGAGATCAGGGTCACCCGCTTCGACCGGGACGAGGCCTACTGGACGCCGCGCGGCTGGGCGCCGCGCGGCCCGATCAAAACCCAGTCCAGGATCGATCTGCCCCGTGACGGGGACGAGGCCACGGCGGGCCGTACGACCGTGGCGGGCATCGCGTGGGCGCAGCATCGCGGCGTCGACGCGGTCGAGGTGCGGGTGGACGGCGGCGCGTGGCGGCAGGCGAGGCTCGCGGACACCCCCGGCCCGGACACCTGGCGGCAGTGGTCGCTCGACCTCGACCTGACGCCCGGCCGGCACACGATCTCGGTGCGGGCCACCGACGCGACCGGCTACACCCAGACCGAGGACGAGGCCCCGCCCGCCCCCGACGGCGCGACAGGCCTCCACACCGTCACCGTCACCGCCCGCTGAGCGGTCCCCAAGAGAAGCCGGGTCTGGAGTTGGGAAAACCCGCCGTGCCCCGGACGGCCCGCCTCTACCATCGGCACGCTGATGTGCGCGAGGAGGGGGGCCAAGCGCGTGAACCAGGAGAGGGCGCGCCGGCACGCGAGGTGGCGGTTGCCGTCCGGTGTGTACAACCCGGTCGTGTCGGCCGACGGCCGGCGATGGCGGGATTACGAGCAGGCGGCCGACGCGCCTGCTCCATCGCTCGAGGACCGCCGCCTCGACGTGCGGATCGCGGCGCTGCCGCTGGTCATCGACACCATGACCGACACAATGACCGACACCATCACCATGCCGGTGGTGCCGGCGGCGAGGAACGGCGAGATCGGGGGACGGGGAGGCCACGGCCCGGGGACGCCGACAGGGCGCCGCGGCGGACCGCCTGACCTCCGGGAAGCCGTCCCCGTCACGACGCCCGCCGACGCCGGGCCCGATGACGACGAGGATGTCCGGGGCCCGGAGGACGCCGAGGACCGTGCGGACGTGGTGGTGCCCGAGGAGGATCGGGACGACCGGGACGCTCGGGACGCCCGCGATGCCGTCGGCGAACAGGAACCGGAGAGCGGCGGCGACGTCGAGCGCGCCCTCGATGACGACGAGGCGGCGGGAGAGCCGGAGACGGAGACGGCCGCCGGGGGGCCCGTCGACTACTCGGCGGCGACATCGGGAACATCCGGTTCCGGGGATGCCGAGCGTGATCCGGGGGAGACCGGCGCCCGCGACGAGTCCGGGCCGGACGCCCGCGCGCGGGAGGACTCGGGCTCGCGGGAGCCCGGCCCGGGGGAGCCCGGCCCGGGGGAGCCCGGCCTGGGGGAGCCCGGGGAGTACGGCCTGGGGGAGCCCGGTCTGGGGGTGCCGGGCGACCTCGCGCACGCGGAGGAACGCCCGGCCACCGGACTCGAGGCGGATCACGCCGGGGCCGACGCCGCCGGCCACGATGACGCCACCGAGGACGCCACCGAGGCCGCGCCCGCGCCGCGGATCCCCGCTGCGCAGACGGGCGGCGAGACGACGCCGGAGGCAGGCCGGCGCGAGTGGTGCGAGGAGGCGTCCGGCGGCGGCGTGGACGACGGCCCGGAGACGGGCGAGCTCCCGGACGCCGACGACTTCTGGGCGGCCGTGCTGCGCGACGACACCGAGTGTGACTGGCTGGACGGCCCGGGCCGCCCGCGACGGCTGGAGGAGACCCGCCCGTACGGCAGGCCCGGCGGGCTGGCCGAGGCGGATCCGGGCGGCCAGGTGAGCCTCGTGCAGGCGGTGAGCGGGCGCTTTCCGGACCCGCGCGGCACCTGGATCCGGCTGATCAACGCCGAAGGGCCGACGGAGGACGCGTTCAGGTCCAACAACGCCGTCGACTGCGCGCTGTCGGTCCTGTCCACCTGGCACGGCGAGCCCGTGGTGGCGGCACGCAGACAGCCGGAGTACGACGGGTCGGGCCGCCCGCTGCTGACCGGGGAGACCGGAGGCGTCGGCCGCGCCGAGGAGTGGCTCGGGCACCGGTTCGAATACGTGGGCCACGGCCGCCGGGCGTACGTGGCCATCGCCCAGCGGCTGATCTTCGGCGGGCACGGCGCCGCCGCCGTCCTCATCACCCGCTGGGCCGGGGGCGGCAGCCACGCGTGGAACGCGGTCAACTGCCGGGGCGAGGTCCTCTGGATCGACGCCCAGCGGGGTCACATGGCCGTGGAACCGCCGTACGAGGACGTCACGGGGGTCTTCGCGGTCGTGATCGACCGCCAGGGCCGCCGCCTGTGACGGCCCGCGCCCGGGTCGCCCGCACGCGCGGGTGACCCGGGCGACCGACGCCCCGGCCCGTACGGAACCCGGGGGAGCGGCGGTCAGGAAGCGGCCAGCGCTCCGACGACCGACGCCCGGGCGGCCCGGCGGGCGGGCAGCACCGCGGCGAGCACACCGGCCAGGCCCGAGGCGGCGATGAAGATCAGAATCTGCACGGCCGGAAGCTGGAAGGAGACGTTCTGCGTGAGCGTCGTCGTCGCCGCCCAGCCGTACACGATGCCGAGCACAACGCCGACGATCGCGCCCACCAGGCCGAGGACCAGCGCCTCGACCGAGAGCATGCCCCGCAGTTGCGGCCGGGTCAGGCCGAGGGCGCGCAGCAGCGCGGACTCGCGGGTCCGTTCGTGGACCGACAGCGACAGCGTGTTCGCGATGCCGAGCAGCGAGATCACGATGGCGAGGGCCAGCAGCCCGGTGACGACCATGAGCACCGAGTCGATCGCCTCGTCGAACTGCCCCCGGATCTCGGTCGTGCTGCCGACCTTGACCGCCGGATAGGCCGCCGTGGCGTCGTCCACCACCTTGCGCGCCCGCTCCGGGGCCACGCCGTCGGCGGCGTCCACCAGGATCTGCGCGTCGCCCACCGCGCCGAAGTGCCGCTCGAACGCCTGCTCGGCCATCGTGAACGGCGGCAGCAGGGACACGTCGGCCTTCAGCACCGCCGCCACCTCGAGCGGGGTGCTCTTCCCGCCCGACGCGACGGTCACGGTGTCGCCCACGGCGACGCCGAGGTCCTGGGCCACGTAGTCGGCGACCGCGACGTCACCCGCGCCGAAGCCGTCCAGCGTGCCGGACGACGCCTCCGGCTTGATCGCGGTGCCGATGGCCGACCGGGTGACCGTGCCCACCTCGTAGTCGCGGCCGTTCACCTTGGCCTTCTTGCCGCGGAACTCGGTCACCGCGGCGAGGTCGCGGCTCCCGCGCAGCGCGTCGGCGACCGAGCGGGGGATCGTGCCCGTCTGCGCCGACAGGATGTAGTCGGCGGGGAACTGCTTGTCGAGCTCGCCGCCGACCGTGGTCCGCACCGTGGCGGTCAGGACCGACATGAACGTCATCAGCGTCACACCGACGGTCAGGGCCACCGTCGTGGTGGCCGCCCGCTTGGGGTTGCGCCGCGAGTTGTCCACGGCCAGCCGCCCCGGCACGCCGAACAGCCGCGCCGGCAGCCAGCCGGCCAGCCCGCTCAGCGGCCGTACGATCACCGGGCCGAGCACCAGCACCGCGAAGAACACGAGCACGCCGCCCGCCATGACCGTGAGCAGCGCCGCCTGGCCCGGCTTCTGCAGCACCCCCGCCGCGGTGAGGCCGGCCCCCGCAAGCACGAGCAGGACCGAGACGACCACCCGTACGACCCCGGTGCGGAAGGTGTGCTCCTCGACCTGCGCGCGCAGCGCCGCGACGGGCGGCACACGGGTGGACTGGCGCGCCGGGAGCAGGGCCGCGGCCATCGTCACGACGACGCCGGTGCACAGGCCGACGGCGATCGTCTGCGGGGACAGGGTCACCGTGCCCGTGGGGATGTCGGTTCCGACGGCCCTCAGCACGGCGACCGCCGCGGCTCCGAGACCGAGGCCCGTCAGCAGGCCCAGCACCGACGACAGCAGACCGACCACGGCGGACTCCAGCACGATCGAGCCGAAGACCTGCCGCTTGGTGGCGCCGATGCAGCGCAGCAGCGCCATCTCGCGCATCCGCTGCGCGACCAGGATGTTGAAGGTGTTGTAGATGACGAGCGCGGCGACGAGCAGCGCGACCGCGCCGAACAGCAGCAGGCCCAGCCGGATGTAGGACGTGTCCACGTGGTTGCGCCTGGCCACCTCGTCGGCGCGTTCCCGCCCGGTCATCACCGTCGCGTCGCCCCCCACGGCCGCCGCGACGGCCGTACGCAGGCTCTCCGGCGAGGGTCCCGACGAAACGACGTCGATCTCGGTGAAGCCCTTGGCGCCGGTGACGCGCCGCGCCGTGTCGGGGGTGAAGGCGACCGCGCCCCGGTAGGCGAGGTTCTGGTCGACGCCCACGTCGAAGATCCCGACGAGGCGGAACTCCTGCCGTCCGCCCGCCCGGTCGAGCACCGCGACCGTCGCCCCCGGTGCCAGCCCCTGGGTCTTCGCGGTGTTCTTGTCGAGCACGGCCTCGCCCGCGGCGGAGGGCGCCCGCCCCGAAGTGATCTTGATGCGGCTCGCCGGGATGGACACCCCGGCGGTGGGGGAGTCCCCGACGACCTTGCCGTCCCTGCCGATCAGCGGCGCGTCCCCGGACACCACGGGCTGGGCGTCCCGCACGCCCCGCACCGCCCTGATCGCCGCGAGCGCGCTCTGCGGCAGGCTCCCGTCGCCTTCGGTGTCGTCCTTGGGCGTCACCACCACGTCCACCTTGTCGGCGTCCGCGGCGAACGACTGGGTGAAACCGGCGTCGATGGTGTCGGTGAGCACGAACGTGCCGGCGATGAACCCGACACCGAGCACGATCGCCAGGGAGGTGAGCAGCAGGCGCAGGCGGTGCGCCAGCAGCCCGGTGAGAGTGGTCCTGAACACGGCTCAGGCCTCCAGCGCCATCAGCGTGTCGAGCACGGCCTGCGGCGTCGGCCGATCGATCTCGCTCACCAGCAGGCCGTCACGCAGGAACACCACCCGGTCGGCGTACGACGCCGCCACCGGGTCGTGGGTCACCATCACGATCGTCTGCCCGAGCTCCCGCACCGACCTGCGCAGGAACGCCAGCACCTCGGCGCCGCTGCGCGAGTCGAGGTTGCCGGTCGGCTCGTCAGCGAAGATCACCTGGGGCTTGCTGATGAGCGCCCGGGCCACCGCGACACGCTGCTGCTGGCCGCCCGACAGCTCGCTCGGCTTGTGCCTGAGCCGGTCCCGCAGGCCGACCGTCTCGATCACGCGGTCGAACAGCGCCTGGTCGGCCTGACGGCCCGCGATCTCCAGCGGAAGCCGGATGTTCTGCTCGGCCGTCAGCGTCGGCAGCAGGTTGAACGCCTGAAAGATGAAACCGACGCGCTCGCGACGCAGGAGCGTGAGCTGCTTGTCGTTCAAACCGGTGATCTCGACGTCGCCGATGCTCACCCGTCCGTCCGTCACGGTGTCCAAACCGGCCAGGCAGTGCATCAGGGTGGACTTACCGGAGCCGGACGGCCCCATGATCGCGGTGAACGCCTCCGCGGCGAAACCGATGTCGACGCCGCGCAGCGCGTGCACCGCCGCGTCGCCCTCGCCGTACACCTTCGTCAGTCCCCGCGCGACGACCGCGGTGCGAACCTGGGTTGTTGTGGTCATGACGCCACGCTATGGCCGTGATCAGGGCGTTTCCTCGGCCTCGCGGACGTTCTCGGCGTGCGGCCACGGGACGGGCCCCGCGGGACGTGTGCGACTTGCGGGGTAGTCCGGACTCAGCCCCGCGGATGATCGGGGGAGACCACACCGGTCTCGTACGCGTAAACGACCACCTGGGCGCGGTCGCGCAGCCCCAGCTTCGCCAGGATGCGGCCCAGGTGGGTCTTCACGGTCGCCTCCGCGAGGTGCAGGCGCGCCGCGATCTCGGTGTTCGACAGGCCGCGGGCCACGTGGACCATGACCTCCCGCTCCCGCACCGTCAGCACGCCGGTGTCCTGCCGCCGCTGGTCTCCCTCGGGCAGGAGCACGGCGAAACGGTCGAGCAGTCGGCGGGTCGTGCTCGGCGCGACCACCGCGTCACCCGTGTGGACCGACCGGATCGCGCTGATCAGCTCGGCCGGCGGCACGTCCTTCAGCAGGAAGCCCGCCGCGCCCGCCTTGATCGCGGCGAACGCGTACTCGTCGAGGTCGAACGTCGTCAGGATCAGCACCTTGGGACCGTCCGGCGCCGCACAGATGACGCGGGCCGCCTCCACGCCGTCCATCCGTGGCATGCGGACGTCCATGAGGACCACGTCCGCCTCGACCGTGCGCAGCGCCTCGACGGCCGCGAGCCCGTCCGCCGCCTCGCCCACGACGTCGATGTCCGGCTGCGCCCCGAGGACCATCCGGAACCCGGTCCGCACCAGCTCCTGGTCGTCGACCAGCATGACGCGTATCACTGCCGCTCCGCTCCGCTCGTCATCGCCGCGATCCCCGCAACCGTACGCGGCCGGGGGACGGCCCGGTCACGCGGCCGGGGGACCGCCCGGTCACGCGGCCGGAGCACGCCGGTCACACGGCCGGGGGACGACCCGGTCACGCGGCCACCCCGATGGGGATCCTGGCGACCACCCGGAACCCGCCGCCGGTCCGCGGGGCCGCCTCGACGCTCCCGCCGTACATCGCCGCCCGCTCCCGCATGCCGATAAGGCCGTGCCCGCCGACCAGGCGCGGCGCGGCGGCGCCCCTGCCGTCATCGCTGATCATCAGCTCGAGCTCGCCCCTGCCGTACGTCATCTCCACCCAGGCCCGCGTGCCGGGGCCGCCGTGCTTGAGCGCGTTCGTCAGCGCCTCCTGCACGATCCGGTAGACGGCGAGCTGCTCGCCCTCGGGCAGTGTCCGCGCGGTGCCGGACACGGTGAACTCGGTCGGCAGTCCCGAGTCCCTGACCTGCCTGATCAGGTCGCCCAGCTGGGCCACGCCGGGCTGCGGAGCGTACTCCTCCGCCGGGCTGCCGGCGTCCTGCCGCAGGACGCCCACCAGCCTGCGCATCTCGGCCAGCGCCTGCCGACCGGTCGCGGAGATCGCCTGCATGGCGCGCCGCGCCTGCTCCGGATCGCCGTCGAGGGCGTACCCCGCGCCGTCGGCCTGGACGACCATGACGCTGACGTTGTGCGCCACCACGTCGTGCAGCTCACGGGCGATGCGGGCGCGCTCGGCGGCGGCCGCGATGCGCGCCTGCTGGTCGCGCTCCCGCTCGGCCCGCTCGGCGCGTTCGACGAGGCTCTCCACGTAGCGGCGGCGCGTGTTGGCGTAGATCCCGGCGATCCAGACGGCGACGATGAAGGCCGACGACGACGGCCACGCCTGCCCGGCGTCGTTGGACCAGCGCAGCATCGCCAGCAGCAGCCCGAACTCCGCGACAGCCCCGGCGGCCAGCGCCCACCGCAGCGTGCAGCGCGAGGCCACGCCGTACACCGCGACGAGCACCGCGATGTTGGCGGGCAGGACGATGACGTCGAGCAGCCACTGGACGAAGCTGACGACGGCGACCACGGCGAACACCTCGCGCGGGTGCTCGCGGCGCCAGGTCAGCGGAACGATGAGGGCGGCCGACAGCAGCAGTAGTCCGGGCACGCCCACATCCCGTGCCCCGACCGAGCCCGACCGGGTGAAGGTCTCGACGGTGGCCAGGCTCAACAGCGCCAGCGGGGAGACCGTGAGCGCGTCCACGAGCTTGCTGTGGCGCCGGGTCCAGGCGCGTAGTCTGCCGAACACGTACCCAACCCTATGTATCGGCTGCTCAGGAAGGTCTCACCCTTGCGGCGGATACGGCGGTACGACTCAGGTCGCAGGCGCCCGCCGGGTTTACGCCGTTCTTACGGATCACGCCGCATCCTTGTTCCCGGGAACGCTTCTCTGAAGCGGGTAAGGGAGATCTGAATGGCGGATCAGGACGCGGGGTCGCGCGGCACCGGGGACGAGCCGCGCGGCCCGCGCCCGGAGCCGGAAACCGGGCCGACCGGGTTGAGCGGCCCCGCTGGTCGCGGTCGGCTCGCTCAACCCGGTCGGCCCGGCGGCACCGGCTGGGACCGCGCCGGTCGCCCCGGCAACGCCGACCGGGTCAAGTGCGCCGGCCGCGACCAGCGGGGCCGCTGAGCCCGCAGGCCCGGGGGCGCCGAGCGTGCCGAGTCTGCCGACCGGCTCGACCCCGCCGAATGCGCCAACCGGCTCGACCGAACCGACCGCGCCAACCGGGTCGACCGCGCCACCGCCGCCTCCGCCGAATCCCACGGCACTGTGGACCAGCCCGGCGACCACGCCCAGGGCGGCCGGGCCGGGTTCACCCTGGGCCCGCCCGAACAACACGACCGGCCCGAACACCACGACCGGCCCGATGAACACGCCCGGGGCGGCCGCGTCCGGGGCGCCGGGGCCGTACGCGCCGTGGACAGGCTCCGCCGGCCCGGGCCGGCCGGGGCCGGGACCCGCGAGTGCGCTCCCGAGCGGCAGCGGGTACGCCTTCGGGCCCGGCGGTGCGGGATGGAACGCCCCCGGCTGGCAGAACCCGCGTCCGCCGTTCGCGTCGGCCCCGCAGCCCGGCCTTCCCGCGCGCCTGTCGGCTCGGCTCCCGCGCGGGCACACGGGCCGGCTGGTGGCCGTCGGCATCGCGTCCGCGCTCGTCGGAGCGCTGCTCGGCGGTGGCATCGTGGCCGTCACCGCCATGGTCTGGGGCCGGGCGGACGCGGGGACGAGCTGGGACACCGGCGGTGACCGGCAGCGCTTCTTCCCCCGTGGCTACGGCCAGAACGCCCCGCAGTCGCAGGACGACCTCCTGCCCCCGTGGTGCAGGAGCACCGAGGCCGGAGTGCGCTGCCAGGCGCCCGGCTGATCTTCGCTCCCCGGAAGGGGGGGGGCGGGGGGGGGGGGCGGGGGGTGGGGTGGGTGGGGAGGGATTCGGCGTTGACCAGGACCAGAAGCTCGGCGGCGATCTTCTCC
>NZ_JBFAOO010000190.1:0-13998 GCF_040675265.1 Microbispora sp. NPDC049633 | reverse complement strand
CCCGCCGCCCGGGCCACCTCGTCCGCGCCGACGCCGGCGAGGTCCGCCCCGTGGGCGAAGGTGCCGACGTCGACCAGGAGCACGTCGCAGCCCGCCTCGCGCAGCTCGTCGCGGACCCAGCGGTACTCCTCGGCCTTGGTGTCCAGTGTTCCCAGCAGCACTACCGTCGCCACCGCGACCTCCTGTCGTCATCGACCTGCGCGTACGGTCGACGATGTCCGGCCGTGACCGAATCGGCCAGGCCAATCACGCAGAATTGGTCTACTCGCACGCAGTCGGGAGATGGTGGGATGGCACGCGCGGAACCCGTGGACAGCGCCGCGCTGGCCCGTCTGATCGGCGGGTGGCGGGCGGAGGACGTGCCGCTGCCGCACGCGCTCGCCGGCGCGCTCGACGAGCTGATCGCCGGGAACGTGCTGGTCGAGGGGGCCGCGCTGCCGCCGCAGCGCGCGCTGGCCACCGCGCTCGGGGTGTCCCGCGCGACCGTCGCCGAGGCGTACGCGGAGCTGGCCGCGCGAGGACGGCTGACGTCCCGGCAGGGGTCCGGGTCGCGCGTGCGGCGCGGCCGGGGCGCGAGTACGAGCGCGAGCGCGGGAGCCGATCACGTCGTCGAGGGACGGCTGGCGTCCTTCGGCCGCGCCCGCCGCCTCGTCGAGCTGGACCTGTCCAGCGGCGCCCTGCCCGCCCTGTCGCTGGTGCGGGACGCCGTGTCCGCGGTCGACCTGCGCGAGCTCGACGTCTACCTCGCCGACGACGGCTACTACGCGGCAGGGCTGCCCCGTCTCCGCGCGGTAGTGGCCGAGCAGTACGGCGCGCGGGGACTGCCGACGGACCCGGATCAGATCCTCGTCACGTCCGGCTCCCAGCAGGCCGTCTGGTTGTGCGCGTCGTCCCTGGTCGCGCCGGGAGACGAGGTCCTGGTCGAGGAGCCGGGCTACCGCGGCGCGATCGAGGCGTTCCGCACGGCCGGGGCGCGGCTGACGGGGGTGCCCGTACGGGAGGACGGCCTCGACCTCGACCACCTCGACCGGGTCGCCCATCGGGCCGCCCTGCTCTACTGCCAGCCCGCGGCGCACAACCCCACGGGGATCAGCCTGCCGGCGGCCGGGAGGGAACGGCTCAGCGAGATCGTCGGCAGGCACGGCGTGCTGACGATCGAGGACCGGTCCTGCGCCGACCTCGTGCTCGACGACCGCGGGGTGCGGCCACCGCTGCCCGGCCCCGCGAACCCCGGCCTGGTGATCCGGATCGGCACGGCCTCCAAGCTGCTGTGGGGCGGGTTGCGGGTCGGGTGGATACGTGCGGAACGTCCGCTGATCACGCGGTTGACGCAGGCCAAGGCGGCGCTGGACCTGGCCGCTCCGGTGATCGACCAGATGGTGACCGCCGAACTCCTGGGGCAGGCGGACCGGGCCAGGCGGGAGCGTACGCGACGGCTGCGGGCCCATCTCGCCGACGCGGCGGCGGTCCTGGCCGAACTCCGCCCGGCGTGGCGGTGGACGCCGCCGCACGGCGGAACGGCGCTGTGGGTCGACACCGGAACCGACGCCGTCGCCCTGGCGGGACGCGCCCGCGAGAAGGGCGTGCTGGTCACCGCCGGCCCGGCCTTCTCCCCCGCGAACGCGCAGCGTTCCCGGCTCCGGCTGCCGTTCTGGCGGCCCGTGGACCAGTTCGCGCAGGCGGTCGAACTCCTCCGATGACGGCTGCCGCCGGGTCGATGCCGGCGGAGGTTCGCCACGCGCCGCGGGACGACGCTCGCCCGTCCCGGTGACCGGGAGTCCCGGCGTGCCGCGCCCGGCCTTTACTCAGAATTTCCGCCACGGACTGACTCCGGCTCGCGGTGCATCCCGGCCTGTGAAGGGGAGCTGATAGGCATGTCGACAGATCCGAGGCTCGCGGCGGCGGCGATGCCGGCCGGGCTGACCGGCCCCGGCGAGGCGTTCGAGCTCGCCGAGGAGGAGGTCCTCGGCACGCGCATGACCGTCTTCAAGAACCGGCACCGCGACCTCGGCGAGGTGCTCGCCGCCTCCGCGGCGTACGGCGACCGCGACTACATCGTGACGGCCGACGAGCGGCTGAGCTTCGCCGAGCACGCGCGGCGGGCGGCCGCGCTCGCCGCCGCGCTGCGCGAGGAGCACGGCGTGCGCCCCGGCGACCGGATCGCGATCAACGCGGCCAACTACCCGGGCTGGATCGTCGCGTTCTGGGCGGCGGTGGCCGCCGGGGCCATCGCGGTCGCGTACAACGCGTGGTGGTCACGCGGGGAGGTCGAGTACGCGCTCGGCCACACCGGGCCGAAGGTGCTGATCGCCGATGCCAGGCGGGCCGCGCTCGCCCCGCCGGGGACGACGGTCCTGACCCTGGAGGAGGACCTCCCCCGGCTGGCCGAGCGGTACGCGGGCGCTCCGCTGTCCCCGCACGCCGCCGCCGAGGACGACCCGGCGGTCATCATTTACACGAGCGGCACCTCGGGCCGTCCCAAGGGCGCGGTCCACACGCACCGCAACCTCACGTCGGTCGTCGAGTACCACCGGATGAACGACGCGCTCGGCCGGGCGTTCGGCGACCCCACGGATCCGGCGGACCGGCGCTACCTGCTGGTGCTGCCGTTGTTCCACATCGCGAGCCTGCACAACCTCGCGGTGCCCCGCCTCGCGACCGGCAGCGCCGTCGTGATGCACCTGGGTTCATTCGACGTCGACCGGGTGCTGCGGCTCATCGAGCGGGAGCGGGTCACCAACTGGGGCGCGGTGCCGACGATGGCCAACCGGCTGATCGAGCACGGCGACCTGTCGGGCTACGACCTGTCGTCGCTGACCGCCTTCGCGCTGGCCTCGGCGCCGTCGTCCCCCGCGTTCCAGGAGCGGCTGCGCCGGGCGTTGCCGGTCGCCCGGCGGTCCCTGGTGGACAGCTACGGCCTGACCGAGTCGTCCACCGCGATCACCGTCGCCACCCCGGCGGACCTGCGGGAGGCGCCAGGCACGCTGGGCCGTCCGATCGCGACCGTGCGGCTGGAGATCCGCGACCCCGAGGGCAAGGCGCTGCCGGAGGGCGAGGAGGGCGAGGTCTGCGCCCGCAGCCCGTTCAACATGCTCGGCTACTGGCATGACCCGGAGGCGACCGCGCAGGCCATCCGGGAGGACCGCTGGCTGCACACCGGCGACCTCGGGGTGATCGAGGACGGGCGGCTGCGCCTGAGCACCCGCCGCTCCGACCTGATCATCCGAGGCGGGGAGAACGTCTACCCCGCCGAGATCGAGAACGCGCTCGCCGAGCACCCTGCGGTGGTGGAGTGCGTCGTGCTCGGCGCCCCGCACTCCGACCTCGGCCAGGAGGTCGTGGCCGTGGTCGTCAAGGCGGCCGGGCAGGACGTGGGCGAGGACGACCTGCGGGCGCATGTGCGGGACCGGCTCGCCTACTTCAAGGTGCCGTCGCGGTGGCGGATCACCACCGAGGCGCTGCCCCGCAACGCCACCGGCAAGGTGCTCCGCCAGAGGGTCAGGCGCGAGCTCGGCATCCCCGGCTCCTGAGCCGCGAGGCGGAGGGCCGGCCCGGCGGTGCGAGTGCGCGCCGCCGGGCCGGTCTGTCACCTCTGGTGTCTCACCGCATGACGAAGCGCTGTGCCGCGGTGCCGTTGCAGTCGTAGATCTGCAGGCGGGTGCCGTTGCCGGTCGCGCCGCCGGGCGAGTCGACGCACCGGCCCGACTGGGGGTTCCTGATCGACCCGTCGGACAGCCGCACCCAGTTCTGCGCGCCGGTGTTGTTGCAGTCGTAAAGCTGCAGCGGGGTGCCGTTGGCGGTGCCGCCGGACTGCACGTCGAGGCAGCGTCCGAGGGTGCGCAGCGTCTGCCCGCTCCAGGTCCAGAACTGGTCCTTCGCGTAGGACTGGCAGTCCCACAGCTGGACCGCCGTGCCGTTGCCGCCCGTGTCGTCGCCCGCCACGTCGACGCACTTGCCGCCGGGGCCGATGATGTTCGCACCGCCCGGGCCGCCCGTGCCCCCGCCGAAGCTCCCGATCGTCATCCCGGCCGACGACGGGTTGGGCTGGTCGATCGTCGGGGCGAACCCGCCGACGTCGTCGTAGGAGAAGCCGTAGGCCAGGCCGTTCAGCGAGTTGGCGTGGATCGTCTTGCTGAACAGGTTCGACGCGGACTGCCCGTAGAATTTCGTCGCGTCCGTCGTCGGCTGGGTGTCGTACATGACCCGGCCGGCCGTCGAGAGCGTCGCGCGGTTGAGCGCGGCGCACACCCGCGCGCCGACCGCGAGGATGGCCGCCTGGTCGGGCTGGTTCGGCGGTTGCAGGCCGCCGGAGCACGCGAAGACGTCGCTGGTGGCCGGTTTGGTGAGCGTGCCGATGACGGCGCCGGACGCGTTCCTGAACGTCCAGTTCGTGCCGCTGGTGGTGCCGGTGAAGGTGCCCAGCGACGTCTGAACGGTCAGCGGACGCGTCGCGTAGTAGGACCAGACCCCGTTCACGTAGGAGTCGAGGTACGTCGAGGGGAACAGGCCCTTGGCGATGGCGTGCACGGGCGCGAGCACGCGCAGCGGGAGGCCGTCGGAGGCTCTCGTCGTCGTCAGGGCCGACCACGGCGACCCCAGGCCGGCGAACGCGCCGAGTATGCCGGCGCGGTTGCCGGCGATGCCCTGCGTCTGGGTGCCGCCCGAGGCGCCGGTGACGCTGACCGTCACCGGGATGCTGAACATGTCGACCGTGGTCGAGTTGATGAAGATGCCCGTGCCGCCGTTGCTCGTCCGGGCGAACTCCGTCCAGTCGTAGAGGATGCCGGCGTTCGGGTCGCTGTCGACCCAGGGCGCGGGCTCGACCAGTCCGTTCGTGGTCAGGAAGAACCGCAGCTTCGCGCCCATAGACAGGTAGACGCGGCCGCCGGACAGGTTCGGCGGCAGCGTGATGGTCGTGCTGGCGCCGTCGCCCGGCCCGGGGATCGAGATGTCCGGCGCGGGGACGGGACCGTTGGGGATCGACGATGGGAAGGAGTACGCGCGCCACGTTCCGGAGGCGTCCACGTATCCCTGCTGGCCGGTGGCCGAGTTGCGGGCGACGACGTAGACGTACGTCGCGTCGCCCCGGCCGGAGTTGTTGGTGATCGTGAATGGCAACCGCGTGACGGCGGCGTCCGCCGCCCGCTGTCCGGTGGCGAGGACCACCGCCTGGGTCAGCAGGACGACGGCGAGCAGAGTTCGCCGCCATCTCCGCAACGACATGTGCATCTCCCGGCTCCTCTGGGGGGTGCGAAGACAAGCCATGAGAGCGCTCTCAGGAAAGTAACTTTACTGTTAACTGACCGCTCGTCAATACCTGCTGACACCTCATCCACCGCCACGAGGAACCGAAGCCGCGCGAGAGAGCGTTTCCTCGCGCGTGATGCGGTCAGCGGGGCCGGTCGAGCTGCTTGTCGATGAACAGGCCCTCGGCGCTGACGCACAACCGCCCGCCCGCGCTGATCGACCCCGTGGCGTGGATCTTGCGCCCGTCCACCGAGGTCTGCCGCCCGGTCACGGTCAGCGGCTCGAACAGCGGGGTGACCCGGTGGTAGCGCAGCGTCAGCGTGCCCGTCATCCCCGAGGTCCCCGCCCAGGCGTTCGCGACTCCCAGCGTGTGGTCGAGCAGCAGCGCCGACACACCGCCGTGCACGCAGCCGGGAGGTCCCTGGTACGGCATGCCCAGCACGACCGTGCCCTCGATCGAGCCGTCCTCCTTGCCGTACAGGCGCAACGGCGGGGCGATCGCGTTCTCCGGCCCCGTCACCGGGTCGTGCCGGGTCACACCCTCCCCCCGCCACATGTCGACCATGCGCTCGCTCACCGTGGGGGCGTGCGCCTGCAGGTGGTCGGCCACGGCGTTCAGCTGCTCGGCGACCTGGGTCATCTCGACCGCCGACAAGTCGCCGGAGTGCAGCAGCGCGTCGATCACGCGGCGGGCCGCGGCGACCGCCGCGTCCACTCCCTCGTTGTTCGGGGTCGCCGTCAGCTCGGCGCGGTCGATCCGCGTCTCCGTCATGAAGTCTCCGCTGTCGCGTGGGTGAGCACGGCGGCGTCGCCGCGCTCCGGGCAGGTGGACCGGAACACCAGCCGGTCGTCCTCACGCCACACGCTGGTCCGGATCGTCTCACCGGGGAGCAGCACCCCGGCGAAGCGTACCGACAGCCCGGTCAGCCCGGTCACCTCGCCCCCGAGGACGCCGCGCCGCGCACCACGGCGGACGTGACGTGCCGCGTGGCGAAGGCGCGTACGGCGTCGCGCAGGTCGCGCTGCTCGTCGGTCAGTCCGATCGACATGTGGTTCAGATCCGTTCGATGATGGTG
Organism: Microbispora sp. NPDC049633; assembly: GCF_040675265.1. Taxonomy (NCBI): domain Bacteria; kingdom Bacillati; phylum Actinomycetota; class Actinomycetes; order Streptosporangiales; family Streptosporangiaceae; genus Microbispora; species Microbispora sp. NPDC049633. The sequence continues at coordinate 7,675 of NZ_JBFAOO010000190.1, read as the reverse complement.
GCCGTGGCGTGCGCGCCGCCGGCGCACATGGTAACGAGGGCCGTCGAGCCTCCGGTCCGCTCCAGTTCGCACAGCGCCTGGGTGATCAGGCGGGAGCCGGTCGAGCCGACCGCGTGCCCGAGCGCGATCGCGCCGCCGTTCACGTTGACCTTGTCCATGTCGGCGTCGAGCACCCGCGCCCAGGAGAGCACGACCGAGGCGAACGCCTCGTTGATCTCGACGAGGTCGACGTCGGACAGCTTCATGCCCGCCTTGTCCAGCACATGCCGGGTCGCGTCGATCGGCCCGTCGAGGTGGTAGTAGGGGTCGGAGCCGACCATGCCGGAGGCGACGATGCGCGCCCGCGGGCGCAGCCCGAGCGCGCGCGCCCGGTCCGCGCTCATCAGCAGCACGCCGGCCGCGCCGTCGCTGATCTGCGAGGAGTTGCCCGCGGTGTGGATGCCGCCCGGCATCACCGGCCGCAACCTCTCCAGCGCCTCCATGCTGGTGTCGCGCAGCCCCTGGTCCCTGGTGACGACGGTGGTCTCCCCCGTCGGTCCCTCGGGTCCCATCACCGGCGCCCCGACCGCGATGACCTGGCCGTCGAACCTGCCCTCCGCCCACGCCTGCGCGGCGCGCCGCTGGGAGCGCAGGCCGAGCACGTCGGCGTCCTGGCGGGTGATGCCGCGCCGCTGCGCGATCCGCTCGGCCGCGGTGAACTGGTCGGGCATGTCGAGCGCCCAGGACGCCGGGAACGGGCTGCCGGCGTCGGGGGTGACCGCGGCGCCGAGGAAGACCCGGCTCATCGACTCGACCCCGCAGCCGATGCCGATGTCGATCGCACCGGCCGCGATCAGCCCGGCGACCAGGTGCACGGCCTGCTGGCCGGAGCCGCAGGCGCAGTCGATCGACGTGCAGGCCGTGGTGTACGGCAGGCCCGCGTGCAGCCAGGCCTGGCGGGTGACGTTGTTGGCCTGCTCCCCGGCCTGGGTGACGCAGCCGCCGACGACCTGGGCGACCGCGCCGGGGGCGAGGCCGTTGCGCTCGATCAGAGCCCGGTGGACCGCGCCGAGCAGCTCGGCCGGATGCAGCCCGGACAGGGCGCCGTAGCGCTTGCCCACCGGGGTGCGCACCGCGTCGACGATGACAGCCCCGTTGACGGTCTCAGCCATCGTTCCTCCTCGTGTGGATGGCACTCGAACGGCGATGCCACGTTCAGCGTCATGGGGAGAGGCTAGAAATCATTTCCGTTCGGGGCAACGGCCCAGTCCCGCTGAGTGGTGCCGCCGATCACTCGCCGTGCTGTGTGAAGCCATCCTTGTGGCACCGAGTGGACACCCGCGGCCGGGAGGCCACCCATCGGGCGAAAACTGGAATACGTACCAGTCTTGGCTGTGATCACCGAACGGGCAGGAGTGCGCAGATGAGCTCGAACACGAGCCTGGAGGACAAGACCGCCGTCGTCACCGGCGCGGGGGCGGGCCTGGGCCGCAGCGAGGCCCTCGCCCTCGCCGGACGCGGCGCGAACGTCGTCGTCAACGACGTCGGCCCGGCGGCCGAGGACGTCGCCGCCGAGATCAGGGCGCTCGGCCGCGAGGCCGTCGCGGTGACCGGCGACATCGGCGACTGGTCCATGGGCGACCGCCTCGTCCGGGCCGCCGTGGAGTCCTTCGGCGGCCTCGACGTCGTGGTGAACAACGCCGGCGTGCTGCGCGACAAGATGCTGTTCAACCTGACCGAGTCCGACTGGGACGCGGTCATCCGCGTCCACCTCAAGGGACACGCCGGGCTGTCGCGGGCCGCGGCCGTCCACTGGCGGGCCGCGAGCAAGGCCGCGGGCGGCCCGGTCTACGGCCGCGTGGTCAACACCTCATCAGAGGCGTTCCTGTTCGGGCCGGCCGGCCAGCCGAACTACGCCGCCGCCAAGGCCGGCATCGTCGCGCTGACGCTCGCGACCGCCCAGGGCCTGTCCCGGTACGGCGTGCGGGCCAACGCCATCTGCCCCCGGGCGCGTACGGGCATGACGGCCGGCGTGTTCGGCGACGGCGGCGAGGTCGGCGGGCTGGACGTCCTCGCTCCCGAGCGGGTGGCCACGTTCGTCAGCTACCTCGCCTCCCCCGCCTCCGAGGAGATCAACGGCCAGGTGTTCGTGGTGTACGGCGACATGGTGGCGCTCATGGCGGCCCCGACCGTGGAGCGCAAGTTCACCGCCGGCGACGGCGTGTTCTCCGTCGAGGAGCTGGACGCGCAGGTCACCCCGCACTTCAGCGGGCGCGACCCGTACCGGACCTACGCGGCCTACTCGGTCGCGCGGCTCGACACCACCGGCGTGCGGAACGTCGCGCGCGCGACGTGAGGAACGCGGGACCGCGCGATGTCGCCCGCGCAGACCACCACGACGGTGATCCACCAGCCGGACGGAGGCTGGTACCCGCGTTCGGGAGCCGCGCGTGCGGCCGTCAGTACGCGTCGGGGCCCTCCAGCATGTCGAAGGGGCGCGTCCCGGTCAGCGGGAGACGCGAGCCGAGGACGCGTTCGAGCGTGGCGCCAGCAGCAGCCGGCAGGCGATCCGGATGTCGCTTTCGGTGTCGGGGACCGAGGCCCGGCCGTTCAGGCTCGACTGGAGCACGCCGTACCAGCACTGCATCAGCAGCCGGATCAGCGTGACGTCCATGACGGTGGGCTCGGCGATGCCGAGCGTCCGCAGGACGATCTGCCGGAACGTCAGGTCGATCCGGCCCGCGTCGGCCACCGCGGCGGCGTTGGCGGAGTTCGACGACTGCAGCATCGCGGTGGCGAGCGCGGGGCGGCGCAGCAGTTGCCTGCTGGCGAGCACGAGCACCTCGCCGACGGCGTCCTCCGGCGTCATCCCGGGCTTGGGCCGCTGGACGCTCTCGCTGAACCTGTCGACCTGCTCGGCCATCACCGCGGTGAACAGATGGGTCTTCGAGGGGAAGTACCGGTACAGCGTGGCGATCGCCACCCCGGCCTCCTTGGCCACCTCGTGCATCTGGACCCGCTCGAGTCCCTTCTCGGCGCCCATCCGGGCGGCGGCGCGCAGGATGCGCAGATGACGGGCGCGCTGCTCGGGTGAGCTCGGCTCGGCCGGCGCCCTGACCTCGGCGATCCTCGGCACGTCTCCCCCTGGTCGTTCGTGTGTCGCAACGACGATACACAGCGGAGCTCGCCCGCCCGCCACTGGTCCATACCGCTCAGTGGGACGAACGGGCCGCTCACGTGTCCGCTGCGCTTGCCTGTACCCACCACCATCGGCGACGACAGGAGGAGCGGCATGGCGGGCGCGCCCACACGGGCCTGGGACGACGAGTACGACGTGGTGGTGGCCGGGTCCGGCGCGGGCGCCATGACCGGCGCGCTGACGGCGGCGGCGGGCGGGCTGCGCACCGTGGTGCTGGAGAAGACGGCGCTGCTCGGCGGCATGTCCGCGTACTCGGGCGCGGCCGTCTGGCTGCCCGGCACGCAGGTGCAGCGCCGCGCCGGGATCGGCGACTCGGCGGAGTCTGCCCGCGCCTACCTCACCGCCCTGCTGGGCGAGGCCGAGGCCGACCGTCGCGAGGCGTTCCTCGCGACCGCGCCCGAGGTGGCCGAGTTCCTGGAGCGCGACCCGGCGATCGAATTCGAGTGGCGGGCCTTCCCCGACTACTTCCCCGCCCCGGGACGGCTCGACGCAGGGCGGTCGTTCGTGCCGCTGGACCTGCCGGCCGGACGGCTCGGCGACCTCGCCGCGCTGGTGCGGCCTCCGGTGGACCGCGACCGCGACGGCCGGGGCCACGGCGAGGGCCCGCTGTCGGCCGGGCGGGCGTTGATCGGGCGGCTGCTGCTGGCCCTCAAGAACACCGGCAACGGCACCGTGCGCACCGGCGCCGCGCTCACCCGGCTCGTCGTGGAGAACGGCCGGGTGACCGGCGTGGAGGCTTCCACCTCCGGGGGGACCGTACGGCTGCGCGCCCGGAAGGGCGTGCTGCTGGCGGCCGGCGGCTTCGAGGGCGACGCGAAGATGCGGGCGGTCCACGGCGTCCCCGGAACGGCCGGGTGGTCGATGGCCCCGGCGGGCGCGAACACCGGCGACCCGATCCGGGCCGCCGCCGCGATCGGCGCGGCCACCGGCCTGATGGACGAGGCGTGGTGGTGCCCGGGCGTGGCGCTGCCGGACGGCCGGGCCGCCTTCACGCTGGGCTTGCGCGGCGGTCTGATGGTCGACGCGTCGGGCCGCCGCTTCGCCAACGAGTCGCTGCCGTACGACCGGATGGGCCGCGAGATGCTCGCCGAGCCCGGCCGCGTGCCCGCTCACCTGATCTTCGACTCCCGCTTCGGCGGGCGGCTCCCGGCGATCTCACTGCCGGGACGCCGCGCCGAGGAGCACCTGGAGGCCGGCACCTGGGTGCGCGCCGGCACCCCGGAGGAGCTGGCGGAGCTCATCGGCGTGCCGGGCGAGGCGCTGAAGCACACCGTCGAGCGGTTCAACGGCTTCGCCGCGACCGGCGTGGACGAGGACTTCCACCGCGGCGAGGACCCCTACGACCGGTTCTTCGCCGGGAAGTCCGAGGCGCCGAACCCCTGCCTGGTCCCGCTGGACACCCCGCCCTACTACGCCGCCCGGGTGGTGCTCAGCGACCTCGGCACCAAGGGCGGGCTGCGCACCGACCCCGACGGACGGGTGCTCCGGGGGGACGGACGGCCGATCCCCGGCCTGTACGCCGCGGGCAACACCAGCGCCTCGTTCTCCGGGCGCCGCTACCCCGGCCCCGGTGTCCCGATCGGTTCGGCCATGGTCTTCGCCTACCGGGCCGCCAAGGAAATGGCACGCTGAAATGGCACGCGCGTCCGGGCCCTTCCCCCGCCGTCAGATCAGGTTGTCCTCGACGGCCAGGCCGAACTCGCCCTTGCCGTACATCGCCAGGGCCCGCTCGACGTCGTTGGCCACGTGGACGCTGCCCGCGTGGGCGTCGCGCCAGGCCCGCTCGATCGGGTTGCCCCGGCTGAGGGAGTTGCCCCCGGCGGTCTTGAACAGGATGTCGATCGCCTCCAGCGCCCGCTCGGTGGCGCGCACCTGGTCCCGCCGCACCCGCAGCCGCAGCTCGGCCGGGATCGTCTCGCCCCGCACCGCGTGCTCGTACACCTCCCGCACGTTGCGGTCGGTCTGCAGGATCGCCGCGTCGATCTCCGACGCCGCCCGGGCGACCGCCACCTGCGCGAACTGGTCCTCGGCGAACCGGCCGCCGCCCAGGCTGAGCCGTACGCGGTCGCGCATGGCGGTCACGTACGACCGGTAGCAGCCGGCCGCCATCCCGATGACCGGGGCGGTGATCGTGGTGGTGAACACGGTGCCGAACGGGATGCGGTAGAGCGGGCCGGGGTTCGCCTTCTGGCCGGGGCCGCGCAGCTGCGCCATCTCGTAGTTGCGCATCACGCGGTGCGCGGGCACGAAGGCGTCCTCGACGAGGATGTCGTTGCTGCCCGTGCCGCGCAGCCCGATGACGTCCCACACGTCCGCGATCAGGTAGTCGGAGCGGGGCACCAGCACGGTCATGAAGTCCACCGGCCTGCCCTGGTCGCCGAGGACCAGGCCGCCCACCATCGCCCATGACGCGTGCTCGCAGCCGGAGGAGAACCGCCACCGGCCGGTCAGCCGGTAGCCGCCCTCGGCGGGGACGAGCCGCCCGACCGGCGCGTACGACGAGGAGATCAGCGCGTCCTGGTCGCTCCCCCACACCTCGTCCTGGGCGGCCTCGTCGAACAGGGCCAGCTGCCAGGGGTGCACGCCGAGGACGGAGACGGTCCAGCCGGTGGACCCGCACACCGCCGAGATCTCCCTGACCACCTCGTAGAAGCTCACCGGGTCGCCCTCCGCGCCGCCGTACCTCTTGGGCTGCAGCATGCGGAAGACCCCGGCCTGGACCAGCTCCCTGATCGACTCGGCGGGGACCCGGCGGTCCTCGTCGGTGGACCGGGCCCGTTCGGCGATCTTCGGCAGCAGCGTGCGAACCGCGTCCAGGACCTCGTTGCTCATGGGGGAGTTCTCCGTGTCGCGCTCGTCGGTCAGATGCCGTCCATGATGGTGCGCGGCGCCGATGAACGCATGTCAGGGCCATCCCGGCCAATGGGACTCACCCCTCGGCCGACCCACGCACCTCCTACCTTGGCGGACTGAGAGAACGTGCGTCCTGAAGGGTCGGATCAAGGTGACTGCAGTAGAAGCCGGGAACGACGACATCCGCAGGATCGAGGCGGAGGCGGTGCCCACCCGGTTCGCCCGGGGCTGGCACTGCCTGGGCCTGTCGGAGAAGTTCAAGGACGGCAAGCCGCACACGGTCAAGGCCTTCGGCCAGAAGCTCGTGGTCTTCCGGAGCGGCGACGGCGGACTCAACGTGCTCGACGCCTACTGCCGGCACATGGGCGGGGACCTGTCGCAGGGCGAGATCAAGGGGGACGAGATCGCCTGCCCCTTCCACGACTGGCGCTGGGGCGGCGACGGCCGCTGCAAGAAGATCCCCTACGCGCGCCGCGTCCCGCTGCGCGCGCGCACCGCCGCCTGGACCACCATGGACCAGGACGGCCTGCTGTTCGTGTGGAACGACCCGGAGGGCAACCCGCCGCCGCCGGAGGTCACGATCCCCCGGATCGAGGGCGCGACGCGGGACGACTGGACCGACTGGGTCTGGACCGAGACCGTCGTGAACACCAACTGCCGCGAGGTCGTGGACAACGTCGTCGACATGGCGCACTTCTTCTACGTCCACTACTCGTTCCCGACGTACTTCAAGAACATCTTCGAGGGCCACGTCGCCACGCAGATCATGAAGGGCACCGGCCGCCAGGACACCCGTCCACCCGCGAAGGACGGCGAGCCGAGACTGCTCGGCAACGACTCGGTGGCGTCGTATCACGGGCCGTCGTTCATGATCGACGATTTGACGTACCACTACGACACCATGGACATCGACTCGGTCCTGATCAACGCGCACTACCCGATCGACGCGCACTCGTTCGTGCTGCACTCGGGGATCATCGTGCAGCGCACCGACAAGCTCTCCGGTCCCGCGGCCGACGAGATGGCCAGGAAGATGAGCTCCTTCATCCTCAAGGGCTTCGACCAGGACGTGCGGATCTGGAAGAACAAGGCCCGCATCGACAACCCGCTGCTGTGCGAGGAGGACGGGCCGGTCTACCAACTGCGCCGCTGGTACGAGCAGTTCTACGTGGACGTCGCCGACGTCAGGCCGGAGATGGTGGAGCGCTTCGAGTTCGAGCTCGACACCGCCCGCCCGGTCGAGGCGTGGAAGAAGGAGGTCGAGGAGAACCTCGCCCGCAAGGCCGCGGAGCTTTCGGCGAGCACGGGCCGGCCCGCATGACGTTCCGCCCGGACGACCGGCTGCTCGACGCGCCCATGCAGCCGCTGACCTGCCGCCGGTGCGGCGCCGGGGTCGAGGTGCGTAAGGCGAGCTGGCACCAGACCAGCGTCCAGTGGAACGCGGACGCGGCCGGGACCTGCCAGGAGCGCCGCACCTCCGGCGCGGGCGTCTTCCCCGGCTGCGTGGCGCTGCGGGACTCCATCGTCCAGGCCGCGCTCGACGGCGAGATCGCCGTACCGGAGGAATCGTGATCGACAGGGACGTGTACGGCCCTGGGCCGTCGTCGCGGGCGGGGCGCACGGTCCCCGGCTGGCCGAGGACCG
>NZ_JBFAOO010000189.1:0-14002 GCF_040675265.1 Microbispora sp. NPDC049633 | reverse complement strand
GGCCGCCGCGGCGCGGCTGGACGAGCTGCGCCTTTCCGCACTGGAGTCCCGGGTGGGCGCCGACCTCGCCGTGGCCGACATGACGGCGGCCGGCGCGCTGGTGGCGGAGCTGGAGGAGCTCGTGGCCGCGCATCCGCTGCGTGAGCCGTTCCACGCCCTGCTGGTGCGGGCGCTGTGCGCGGCGGGGCGGCGCGGGGACGCGCTGGAGACGTTCGAGCGCGTCAGGCGACGGCTTGCGGACGAGCTGGGCGTCGACCCCGGGCCCGGACTGCGCGCGGCACATCTGGAGGCGGTGCGCGATCCTCCGGCTGCCCGGGTCGTAGGGGCCGTACGGGTCGCGCGGGCCGTACGGGGAAACCTGCCGGCGCCGGTGACGAGCCTGCTCGGCAGGCGGGAGGACGTGGCACGGGTTCGGAGCCTGCTGTCGGCCGCGCGGCTGGTCACGCTTACCGGGCCGGGCGGCGCGGGCAAGACCAGGCTGGCGGTGGAGGTGGCGGGCGGGCTCGCCGCGGCCTCGGGCGTCTGGCTGGTCGAGCTGGCCGCCGTCGGGGGCCCGGCGGACGTGGCCGCCGCGGTGCGGGCGACCATACCGGCGGTCATATCGGCGGCCATACCGGCGGCCGGGCCGGAGCCGGACGGGGACCCTGCCGGGCGGCCGGCCGCGTCGCCGCTCGACGCGCTGGTGCGGGCGCTGGCCGGCCGGGAGCTCGTGCTCGTGCTGGACAACTGCGAGCACGTGGTGGACGGGGCGGCGACGGTCGCGGAGCGGTTGCTGTCGGGGGTGCCCGGGCTGCGGATCCTGGCCACCAGCCGGGAGCCCCTGGACGTCCCCGGCGAGCACCTTCATCCGGTGCGGCCGCTGGCGTTGCCGGCGGACGGGGTGGCCGCGGCGCGGGCGCTCGAGTTCCCGGCGGTGGCTTTGTTCGCGCATCGGGCGTCGGCGGTCCGCCCGAACTTCGCCGTGGACGACTCCGTGGTGGCGGATGTGGTCGCGCTGTGCCGGGACCTCGACGGCCTGCCGCTGGCGATCGAGCTCGCCGCGGCCCGGCTGCGGTCGCTCACGATGCGGCAGCTCGTGGAGGCGATGGGGGAACGGCTGACGCTGCGCGGCAGCCGTACGGCGGGGCCGCGGCACCGGACGCTGCGGGCGGTGATCGACTGGAGCTGGGATCTGCTGTCGCCGGGGGAGCGCGTGGTGTTGCGCCGGTTGTCGGTGTTCGCGGGCGGGGCGACGGCGGAGGCGGTGCGGCGGGTGTGCGCGGGCGATCTGGAGACGGTCGCCTCGCTGGTGGACAAGTCGCTGGTCGTGGTGGCCGAGCCGGGCGGGTCGTCGGCCCGGGCGGCACAGGTGCGTTATCGGCTGCTGGAGACCGTCCGGGCGTACGCCGCCGAGCGTCTGGAGGAGTCGGGCGAGGCGCGGGCGGTCCGGGACCGGCATCTGCGTTTCTTCCTGGAGTCGGCGGAGGCGGCGGAGCCCGGGTTGCGGACGGGTGAGCAGCTTCGCCTGCTGACGGCGCTGGACGCCGAGCGGGGCGACCTCGACGCGGCGCTCGGCCACGCCGTACGGACCGGGCGGGAACGGGCGGCGCTGCGGCTGTTCATGGCCAGGTTGTGGGCGTGGACGGTGCGGGGGCGGGGTGACGAGGCGGTGAGGTGGGCGCGGGCGATCCGGACGATACGGGCGGTGCCGGACGGGGACGCGCCGGCCGGGCTGGAGCTGCCTGCCATGGTGTGTGCGCTGCTGGCGTCCGAGGGGGCGTACGCCTCGCGCGAGGCGTTGCGTGTGGTGGAGGTGTCGCGCCATCCCGTGGCGCTGTGGGCCTGGACCGTGGGGGTGAGGCCGTCCGGCGGGGGCGCGGAGCACTGGCGCCGGGCGATCGCGGCGATGCGGGCGTTCGGTGACCACGAGGACCCGTGGGCGCGGGCGACGGCGCTGCTGATGGGCGGGATCGCGGAGTTCGAGTACGGCGGGGCGGGGGCCGGGGCGGCCGAGGCGCGGCTGCGTGCGGCGTTGGCGGGCTACCGGGCGCTGGGGGAGCGGTGGGGGTTGTCCCTGGCGCTGTACTGGCTGTCGCTGGTGGCGGAGAACCGGGGGGACGCGGCGGAGGCGCTGACGCTGCTGGAGGAGGCGGCGGAGCTGGCGGGGCTGATCGGGGGGATGGAGGCGATCCCCGTCCCGTTGATGCTGCGGGTGCGGCTGGCCCAGTTGCGCGCCCGTACGGGTGACCTGGCGGGGGCGGAGCGGGAGCTGGCGCGGGCCGGCGAGGTGGCCGGTCGTACGGGGGATCGGGTGGCGCTGGCGCGGGTGCGGCAGGCGGCCGGGGAGGTGGCGCGCCGGCGTGGGGCGCCCGCCGAGGCGGAGGCCCTGCTCGTGGAGGCGTTGGAGCTGGCGGGCGGGCAGGCGGGTGTGCCCGCGCAGTTCCTGGCCACGGTCCACGTGGAGCTGGCCCGGGTGCGGGGGGAGCGGGGTGACCGCGCGTCGGCGTGGCGGTCGCTGCGGTCGGCGCTGGAGTCGTCGGGGCTCGCGGGTGACGAGACGGTGCGGGCGATGGTGCTGGAGGCGGTGGCGGAGTGGTGCGCCGGGGATGGGGACCTGCCGCGTGCCGCGCTGCTCGCCGGCGCCGCACGGACGCTGCGCGGCCTGGACCGCGCAAGCCAGGAGGGCTGAGGCAGGTCAGGGCAGTTGCGCGCGCACCCATCGGGGGTCGGGGTTGACGTGGGGGGTGCCGGCCACCACCACGGTCGGCACGGTCTCGTCGCCGCCGGTGGCCGCCCGGACCGCCGCGGCGCCTTCGGAGTCGCGCCAGATGTCGACCCAGTGCGCCCGATGGGCGTGCCTGCCGAGCCGGGTGCGCAGCCGCAGGCAGTAGCGGCAGCCGGGGCGCCAGTAGACGATCGGGCGGCCGTCGGTCGCGCTGCGGCGCAGCGCCTCGGCGGCGCTCACGGATCTCGGGAACGCCAGGGGGGACAGCAGGACGCCCGCCACCACGAACAGCAGGAGCAGTGTGACGGCGCCGCCCGGGGATCCCTGGGCGCTCTGCCGGGCCGCCGCGGCGAGCCCGAGGGCGAGGAAGAGGATCGGCAGCATCCATCGGCGCAGCATGGCGATCACGCTAGCGCACGGGGTGGCGCACCTCCGCCCCGCGCCCGGCCCGCCGTGCCAGGCCGGGCACGGCTGGCATGACTCGGATGGCGTGGGGTCACCAGCGACTGATGAGCGGCGTGTCCGGTCCGTGCCGCCGCCAGGTCTCGGCGAGGCGGAGGAGACGGGCCGGGGCGGCGATGCTGCGCACGGTTGCGATCTTGCCGCCCGTGATGTCGAACGTCACGGCGCCGATGACCCGGTCTCCGATCACGAAGAGGACGGCGGGGGCGCGGTTGACGAGCGCGTAGTGGATGGCGGGCGTGCCGCCGGCGAATCGCCGCTTGGCGGGTGTGGGTTTGAGACCGGCCCGGACGACGGCGGCGACGCGCTGCGGAGTGTCGTACCACATCAGCTGCTCGGCCAGGCCGGCGCCGTCGGAGATCGCGGTGGCGTCGTCGGTGAGAAGCTCCACCAGCCGTTCGGTGCGTCCCGAGGTGGCGGCGGCGAGGAACTCCTCGACGACCCTGCGGGCGGACGCGGGGTCGACCACGCCGCCGTTGCGGCGCGCGGCGGTGACGCGGCGCCGGGCCCGGTGGAGGTGCTGCTGGCTCGCGGACTCGGTGATGTCGAGGATCTCCGCGATTTCGGCGTGACTGTAGGAGAACGCCTCGCGCAGGACGTAGACGGCTCGTTCGACGGGCGACAGGCGCTCCATGAGCGTCAGCACGGCCAGGGAGACCGATTCGCGCTGCTCGAACGAGTCGGCCGGGCCGAGCATCGGGTCGCCGTCGAGGAGTGGTTCGGGCAGCCAGGCGCCGGCGGTGTGTTCCCGGCGGGCTCGCGCCGAGCGGAGCCGGTCGAGGCACAGGTTGGTGACGACCTTGGTCAGCCATGCTTCCGGCACCTCGATCCGTCGCCGGTCCGCGGCCTGCCAGTGCAGGAACGCGTCCTGCACGGCGTCCTCGGCGTCGGCGGCGGAACCCAGCAGCCGGTAGGCCAGCGCAGCCAGCCGGTTCCGGCTGGCCGCGAACCGGCTGGTGTCGAAGCGATCGGTGGCGCTGCTGTGCACGTGGACCACCCTAGGCGGCTACGCGACGGCCTTTTCTGCGGTCGCGTCCGGTGCGGCGGCGAGGCGGCGCTTGCGCTGGGGCATGCCGAAGGTCGGGTGCGAGGTGGCCCACAGCGACATCGTGAGGATGCCCGCCTTGACGCGCGCGGCCTTCCGGCCGCCCGTGTACGTCGGCTTCGCCTGCCCTTCGTCGTCGACCGGCTGCAGGATCCCGTCCCGCCGCCCGAGGCTGATGTGGTTGTACGTGTAGGCCAGCGTGGTGTGGGTGATCTCGCGGCCGGTCAGGCGTCCCGTGATCGCCTCGACGGCCTGCCGGCCGGTGTAGCCGGCCGAAGCGCAGGACATCGGCAGGGGCCGGCCGTTGTCGCCGATGGCGTGGGCGCTGTCACCGACGGCGTAGACGTCCGGGTGCGAGACCGAGCGCATGGTGCGGTCGACGACGATCTGACCGTTTTCGGTGACATGCAGCCCGCCGGTGGCGGCGATGGGGTCGACCGCGAACCCGGCCGTCCACACGGTCGCGTCGGACGCCAGGGCGGTGCCGCCGGCGCACAGCACCCGTGTCGCTTCCACGGTTTCGACGGCGGTGTGCTCCAGGACGGTGATGCCCAGACGGTCGCAGGCCCGGCGCAGGTGGCCGCGGGCCCCGGGGGAGAGCCGCGCGCCCAGCTCGCCGCGGGCGACCAGTGCGACCGTCAAGTCGGGCCGGGATTCGGCGATCTCGGTGGCGGTCTCGATGCCGGTCAACCCGTCGCCGACGACCACCACGCGGCCGCCTGCGCGCTGCCTGTCCAGAGTGTCCAGGCGCTCGCGCAGGCGCAGCGCCGCGGGCCTGGCGGCGACGTCGAAGGCGTGCTCGGCGGCGCCGGGGACGGCGTGGTCGTCGCCGTGGCTGCCAAGCGCGTACACGAGCGTGTCGTAGCCGAGTTCGCCGCCTCCGTCGGCGTCGGCCACGGCGACGACCTGGTGCTCGGGGTCGACGACGGTGACGCGGGCCAGGCGCAGCCGTATCGCCGTGCCCGCGAAGACGTCGGCGAGCGTGGGCGCCGCGATGTCCCGGCCGGCCGCCAACTGGTGCAGGCGCATTCGCTGGACGAAGTCCGGCACGGCGTTGACCACGGTGATCTCGGTGTCCGCCGGGGACAGCCGGCGGGCCAGGGTTCCTGCCACGTAGGCCCCGGCGTAGCCGGCGCCGAGGACGACGATGCGGTGCTTCATGTGATGCTCCTGTCGGCTCGCTTGCTCTCGGTGAGTTGAGCGGAGCAGCGCCTCGATTGCTGACAGGAACCCCATGTGGCGTGGGTCACAGAGCGGCAGTGCGCATAGAATTCGCAGGCGATGACGGAGTACAGCTCGCAGGCAGACCCGGCGCGGAGTCTGGCCCTGCTGTGGCGCACGGGTGAGCGGACCGGGCGTAAGGGGAAACCGGATCTCGGCGTCGACCGGATCGTGCGCGCGGCGATCGCGGTGGCCGACGCCGAGGGCCTGGCCGCGCTGTCCATGCGGAAGGTCGCCGAGCAGCTCGGCGTGGGGACGATGTCCCTGTACACCTACGTCCCGGGCAAGGCCGAGCTGATCGACGTCATGGTCGACACGGCGTACGGCGAGCTGCCCGCGCCCGCGGAGGTGCCGGGCGGCTGGCGGGGCAGGCTGGAGCTGATCGCCCGGGAGAGTCTGGCGCTGTACCGGAGGCATCCGTGGATGCTGCAGGTGTCGACGGTGAGCCGGCCCCCGCTCGGCCCCAACTTCATCGCCAAGTACGACTACGAGTTGCGGGCGGTCGACGGCATCGGCCTGGACGACCTCGAGATGGACTCGGTGGTGACGCTGCTCAACGGCTACGTGAGCGGGGCGGCGAGGGGTGCGGTGGAGGCGGCGCAGGCGCCGGGGGACACGGGCGTGACCGACGAGCAGTGGTGGTACGCCCACGCGCCCTATCTTGCCAAGGTGTTCGATCCGCGGCGGCATCCGCTGGCGGCCCGGGTGGGCGCGGCGGCGGGCGAGGCCTACAACGCGGCCTACGACCCGGACCAGGCGTTCGAGTTCGGCCTGCAGCGGGTGCTCGACGGCATCGAGGCGTTCGTCGCCGCCCGCGCCGCCGGACGAGGCCCTGTCTGAGAGGTCCTGTCTGAGAGGTCCTGTCTAAAGAGTCGGTAGGCCCGGCGGGGCATCCGCGCGTGCCTGCGTGACTACGGCGCCCGATCCGGGGACCCTGCCCAGGCGGAGATCCGCACAGCGGCGGCCGGGGGACGGGGGGCAGGGCGATGACGACCAGCGCGGACGAGGCCGGGACCGGCCCGGCGCCGGCCAGTCTGCGCCTGCGGGGCTTGGTGCTCGGGGTGGGACTGGGCGGGTTCGTCGACGGGATCCTGCTGCACCAGCTCCTGCAGTGGCACCACATGCTGAGCAGCACCGACACCGACCGCATCGGGGTGCGGTACTACGACCCCCGCACGGTTTCCGGGCTGGAGATGAACACGGTGTGGGACGGCCTGTTCCACACCGTGTGCTGGCTCGCGGTGCTCGTCGGCCTCGCGATCCTGTACTCGCGCGTCACCCGCGAGCGGCGCCGGGTGTGGACGTCGCGGGTGCTGTGGGGGTGGATCCTGGCCGGCTGGGGCGTCTTCAACCTCGTCGAAGGCGTCCTGGACCACCACATCCTGGGCATCCATCACGTCCGCGGCGGCCCCCACCAGCTGTGGTGGGACCTCGGCTTCCTCGTCCTGGGCGCGCTGCTGCTCGCCGGGGGGTACCTGCTCGCGCGCAGCGGGCGGTCCTTCGACCCCGCAGGGACTCCTGCGTGACCGACCACGGCGCCCACTTCGCGGGGGTGTCCGGCGTGCTCGCGCCGGTCCTCGTCCTGCTCGTGTACCTTCGCCTGGCGCGGCGGGCGCGCCGCCGCAACCCGGTCCTGGGCTGGAGCGGGTGGCGTACGGCGAGCTTCGCCGCCGGGCTCGTCCTGGTGGCGGCGGCGCTCCTGCCGCCCGTCGCGTCCCTCGCCCACGCCGACTTCCGCGGTCACATGGTGCAGCACATGCTGATCGGGATGTACGCCCCGATCGGCCTGGTGCTGGGCGCTCCCGTCACCCTGCTGCTGCGGACCCTGCCCGTCGCCGGGGCGCGGCGGCTGACCGCCGTCGTGCACAGCGGTCCCGGCCGGCTGGCGGCCCATCCGGCGACCGCCCTGCTGCTGTCCGCCGGCAGTCTCGTGGTCCTCTACTTCACGCCGCTCTATGACGCCGCCGCGGCGCACCCGGCCGGGCACTGGCTGCTGCATGCCCACTTCCTGCTGTCGGGCTGCCTGTTCGCCCATGTCATCGCCGGTCCCGATCCCGCGCCCGCCAGGCCGGGCGTCCGTGCCCGCCTGGTCTACCTCGGCTGCGCCATCGCCGTGCACGCGATCGTCGCGCAGCTGATGTACGGCGGCTTCCGGCTGGACGTGCGGGCTCCCGTGGCCGAGGTGCGGGGCGGCGCGGAGATCATGTATTACGGCGGCGACATCGCCGAGCTCCTTCTCGCCGCCGCCCTCGTCACCACCTGGCGCCCCGAGCGCCGTGATCGTCCCGAACGCCGTGGGCGGCCGGCTGCCCGGGTCGCGGGCCGCCCTTGATCCACATCAGGCGGGCCTCGCGGCGGATCTTCCACAGCGCGAGCTTGCAGGTCAGCTCCTTGTACATGGCGCCCATGCGGCCGTCGAAGTGGACGTTCGTCGCGGTGTCGTCCTTGCGGGCGAACTGTCGCAGGCCGGCGCGCCGGCCGAGGCTGACACACGACCCCGTGAAGGCCAGGTCGATCACCGCCGGAGTGGTTCCCGCGATGCGGCTCAGCACGGTGTCGGCGGCCTGTGCCCCGAGCGGTCCGGCGGCGTAGCAGCTCATCCGCAGCGGCCGGTCCGAGGGTGCGGCGGCGTCCCCGGCCGCGACGACGTGGTCGTCGTCGACGCTGGTCAGCGTCTCGTCGGTGAGCAGGCGGCCGAGGGCGTCGGTGCGCAGCCCGCTGGCCGCCGCCAGCTCAGATACGCCGAAACCGGCGGCCCAGACGGTCAACGCGCTGGCCCGGACCGTCCCGTCGGCGAAGACGACCGCATCCGGCCGGACCTCGTTCACCACGGCGGCCTCGAGCACCACGGCACCGTGCCGGGACAGCCACGTGGCCAGGGAACGGCGACCCGGCGCACTCAGCGACGGCGCCAGGGCCGGCCTGAGCGTGATCATGAGCGAGCCGTTGCCCGACCCCGCGGAGTGGCCCGGCGGTCGGCCGGGCGTCACCGCCGACCCGGCCGACCGGATCACCCTGGACGAGTCGGTCAACCTGGCCTTCCTCGTCGTGCTCGACGCGATGACCCCGGCCGAGCGGGTCGCGTTCGTCCTGCACGACGTCTTCCGCTACTCCTTCGCCGAAGTGGCCGGCATCGTCGGGCGCACCCCGGCGGCCTGCCGCCAGCTGGCATCCTCGGCCCGCCGCCGCATCCGCGGCACGCAGGTTCCGGCGGCTCCCGTGGCCCGGCAGGCCCGGATCGTCAGGGACTTCAACCAGGCGTTGGAGACCGGGGACATCGACGCCCTCATCGGGCTCCTCGACCCCGGCGCCACGGCGATCAGCGACGGCGGCGGCCTGGTCAGCACCACGTTGCACCCGATCCGGCGGTACGCAACCCCGACAAGCTCCGGCCGTGGACGGTGGGTTGGCCGCGATAGCACAACGGCCTGCCGCCGCAGTGCGGGGGCAGGCCGATGCCGGGGGGCGACGGGGGGTGACGGTCGTCAGGCGCGGGCCGCTATCCGGGTGAGGAGCGGCTGGACCAGGCGCGCCGCAAGGGGGCCGAAGGCCGCCAGGATCAGGACGTACGCGGCGGCGAGGGCGCCGAGGTCGGGGTGGGCGCCGGCGGCCACCGCCAGCCCGGCGATGACGATGTTGAACTCTCCGCGGGGGATGAGCGCGATGCCGGCCCGGACGCGTCCGGCGCGGGCGATGCCTGCCCTGCGGGCGGCGTACCCGCCGGTCAGCAGCTTGGTAATCATCGTCACCACGGCGAGACCGGCGGCCAGGCCCGCGGCGGGCAGGATCTTGGTGGGGTCGGTCTGGAGGCCGAAGAAGACGAAGAAGATCGCGGCGAACAGGTCGCGCAGCGGCGCGAGCAGTGCCTGGGCGTCTTCGGCCAGTTCGCCCGACAGGGCGATGCCGACGAGGAAGGCGCCGACCGCGGCCGAGACCTGCAGCTGCTGGGCCAGTCCCGCCACCAGCAGCGCCAGCCCGACCACCTTGAGCACGAGCACTTCGGGGTTGGGGCTGGCGACGAACGCCTCGATGTAGCGGCCGAAGCGCAGCGCGACCAGGAGCACCACGCTCACCGCGGCGAGCGCGATGGCCACGGTGATCGCCCCGGCGACCGCGCTCAGGCCCGCCAGCATGGCGGTCAGGACCGGCAGGTAGACCGCCATCGTGAGGTCCTCGAAGACCAGCAGCGACAGCACCACGGGGGTCTCGCGGTTACCGATCCAGCCCAGGTCGGACAGGACCTTGGCGGTGATGCCGGAGGAGGTGGCGTAGGTCACGCCCGCCATGGCGACCGCGGCGACCGGCCCCCAGCCGAGCAGCAGCGCGAGGATCGCGCCGGGCGCGGCGTTGAGCACGAGGTCGACCAGGCCGGCGCGGGCGTTGCCCTTGAGGCTGGTCACCAGTTCGTCGGCGTTGTATTCCAGGCCGAGGGTGAGCAGCAGCAGGATGACACCTAATTCGGCGCCGGTGGCGATGAACTCCTCGCTGGTGGCCAGCGGGAGGATGCCACCGGTGCCGAAGGCCAGGCCCGCGATGAGGTAGAGGGGGATCGGGGAGATGCCGACGCGCAGCGCCAGTGCCCCGAGGATGCCGAGTCCGAGGACGACGGCGCCGAATTCCAGGAAAAGTATCGCGGTATTGTGCACGCGCTGCCCTCAGCCGCTGGCGAAGATGTCGGCGACGGCGGCGGTGCTGTCCTCGCTGCCCACCACGACCACGACGTCGTCCGTGGCGAGGACGAAGTCGGGAGCGGGGCTGGCGAAGACGCGCCCGGCGCGGACCACGGCCACGATGGAGGCGCCGGTGCGGGTGCGCACCTGGGCCTCGCCCATGGGACGGCCGGCGAAGGGGGTGCCCGGCGAGATCGGCAGCTGGACGCTGACCAGTCCCTCGACCTCGCGGTGCAGTGCGTTGAGCCGCTGGACGATGCGGGGGGCGCCGAGCAGTTCGACGAGCGCGTCGGCCTCCTCGTCGTTGAGTTTCACCGTCTCACAGGCCCTGTCGGGATCGTCGGGGTCGTAGATCACCAGGTCGCGTCGCCCGGTGCGGTGGGAGACGACTCCTATTCGCCGTCCCGAGCGGGTGGTGAACTCGTGCCGCAACCCGATCCCCGGCAACACCGTCTGCTCGACATCCACGGCGCTGCTCCTCCGTTCAATAGGTCAATGTCTGTCCAGGAACCTACCAATGGTGGTTTGACGTCTCATTTCCGGCTCTTCGTCAGTGCTGTGAGGGGTATGGCAAGCTGACTGCGTGGACGACGACCTCGAACACGCGCTCGTCGCGGTCGGGCCGCGGCTGCGCGCGCTGCGCCGGCAGCGCGAGACGACCCTGGCCGACCTGTCGGCGGCGACCGGCATCTCGGTGAGCACGCTGTCGCGCCTGGAGTCGGGGTCGCGCCGGCCGACCCTCGAACTGCTGCTGCCCCTGGCGCGGGCGCACGGTGTCACGCTGGACGAGCTCGTCGACGCCCCGCCGACCGGGGATCCCCGCGTCCATCTGCGTCCGGTCGTGCGCAACGGGATGACCATGCTGCCCCTGAGCCGCAGGGCCGGGGGCATCCAGGCGTACAAGCTGGTGATCCCGGCGGGCAGCGCCAGGAGGACGCCGGAGCCGAAGACCCACGAGGGCTACGAGTGGCTCTATGTGCTCAACGGGCGGCTGCGGATGGTCCTCGGCGAGCAGGATCTGGTGCTCTCCCCGGGGGAGGCGGCCGAGTTCGACACCCGGCTGCCGCACTGGTTCGGCGCCGCGGACGCGCACGCGGTGGAGTTCCTCAGCCTGTTCGGGCAGCAGGGTGAGCGCGCCCACCTGCGTGCCCGCCCGAAGGCCAAGCAGGAGCCCGCGCCGTAGGGCGTCACGCGGGGCGGCGCGCGAGGGTGAGCAGGTGGCCGCTGACGCCGAGGAGGGACGGCACGCGCTCCATGGCGCGCTGGGCGTCGAGCATGAGCCGGCGGTCGGGGGTCGTCGAGCCAGTCGTCGACGTTGCCGTACAGCCAGAAGGCGTCCTCCAGGCCGTACCGCTCGGCCTCGGGCAACCCGGCGTCGGCGAACTCCCCGGCCACCTCGTCGGGCTCGTGGAAGTAGGCGGAGAAACCGTGCCCGGGGGACAGCATGACGCCGTCCGTCACGGCTTGGTGCGCCGCGCGCCGCTCCGGCTCCTGCGTGTAGACCCCGAGGTTGATCGTGTCGTGCACGGCGGCGTAGCGGTCGATGGTGGCGGCGGCCACCAGCCCTCCGGGGCGCACCACGCGGCGCGCCTCGGTCAGGGCCGTGACCCGGTCGGCGCGGTCGGCCAGGTGGTAGAGCGGGCCCGGCAGCAGGACCGCGTCCGCGCTCGCGTCCGGTGCGGGCAGGTCGCGTGCGTCGCCCAGCCGGGCCGTCACCCCGGCCAGGGCCCCGGCCCGCTCGACGTGGAGCGGGATCGGGTCGAGCAACTCGACCTCGTAACCGTCCGCGACAAGCCATCCGGCGTGCTCGCCGCCGGGCGGGGCTATCGGCTGCCGGCGGCGCGGCCGAGGAACAGGGCCCGCTCCCGCTCGTTGCCCGTCAGCGACGCCGCCCGCTCGAACTCCCGCCGCGACTCCTCCGTACGGCCCAGCCGGGCCAGCAGGTCCCCGCGTACGGCGGGCAGCTGGGGGTAACCGCGCAGGGCCTTGTCGGCGGCGACGGCGTCGGCGATCTCCAGCCCGCGTGCGGGGTCGCCGGCCATGGCGACCGCGACGGCGCGGTTCAGCTCCACGACGGGGGAGGGCGAGACGTGGGCGAGCACCCGGTAGAGGGCGGCGACGCGCTCCCAGTCGGTCTCGCCGGCGTGGGCCGCACGGGCGTGACATGCGGCGATGGCCGCCTGCAGGGCGTAGGGGCCGAAGACGCCGCCGAGCGACTCGGCCCGCTCCAGCGCCTCAAGCCCCCGGCGGATGAGCAGCCGGTCCCACAGCCGCCGGTCCTGGTCGGCGAGCAGGACCGGCGCGCCGCCGGGCCCGGTGCGGGCGCGCAGCCGGGAGGCCTGCAGTTCCATCAGCGCGGCCAGGCCGTGCACCTCCGCTTCGCGGGGGAGCAGGCCCGTCAGGAGACGGCCCAGGCGCAGCGCCTCGTGGCAGAGGTCGGGACGGGTCCAGTCGTGGCCCGCCGTGGCCGAGTAGCCCTCGTTGAAGATCAGATAGACGACTTCCAGCACGGACGCCAGCCGTCCGGCCAGTTCGTCGGGGGCCGGCATCTCGAACCTGACCCCTTTCGCGGCCAGGGTGCGCTTGGCGCGGACGATCCGCTGGGCCACCGCCGGCTCGGTGGCCAGGAAGGCCCGGGCGATCTCCCCGGTGGTCAGGCCGCCGAGCAGGCGCAGCGTGAGCGCGACGCGGGCCTCGGTGGTCAGGGCGGGGTGGCAGGCGGTGAAGATGAGCCGCAGCATGTCGTCGCGGATGTGGTCGTCCATGTCGGCGTCCGGGTCCGGCTCCGGCCTGCCGCCGAGGTCGCGGCCGATCTCCTGGAGCTTGCGCTCGTATCGGCCGCGCCGCCGCAGGTGGTCGATCGCGCGGTGCTTGGCGGTGGCCATCAGCCAGGCGCCCGGGTTGTCCGGAACGCCCGCCTCCGGCCACTGCTCCAGCGCGATGAGCAGCGCGTCCTGGGCGAGTTCCTCGGCCAGGCCGACGTCCTCGACGAGGCGGGCCAGACCCGCGACGAGCCTGGCCGACTCGATCCGCCAGACCGCCTCGATCGCGCGGTGCGCCGCGAGCCGCGGCTCGGTGCCGGTCATGGGGTGCTCAGGCCGGTGGGGCGAAGTCCTCGGGGCCGAGCACCTTGACCACCTCGGCCTCGCCTTCCCAGCCTTCCCACAGGTCGCGGTGCAGGCGCATGAAGCGTGAGGTCCATTCGACCGCCTCCTCCTTCGACCGCACGTCGTACAGGGCGTAGCTGATCAGTTCCTTCGACTCGGCGAACGGGCCGTCGGTCACGCTGAGCCCGCCCTCGGCGAGCCGTACGGCCGCCCCCGAGACGCCGGGGGCCAGGCCGGCGGTGTCGAGCAGGGCTCCGGCGACGGTCGCCTCCTGGCCGAGCTTGGCGATGGCCTCCATGAGGTCGGCGGGCGGCGGGGTGGCGGGCTGGGCGGCCCTGAGCAGAACCATGTATCGCATCGGTCGTCTCCCTCCAAGCAATGATCTATCAGGTGATCGCGGGACGGGTCAGGCGTTCCGGTAGGTGTGCGCGGCCAGGGCGGCGATCCAGGCCCAGCCGAGCACCACGGCGCCGGTGAAGGCGAGGTTGGACCAGGCCGCGCCCGCGGCGGAGACCATGGCCAGGAAGCCGGCCGCGAACAGCGCGCCGGTCGCCCGCGACCCCCACGCCCAGGCCGTCCTCCCGCTGCGGGCGAAGCGGCGGGCGAGGACGAAGCAGGCCGCGACCAGGCAGGCGAACCCGACGCCGCCGGAGGCCAGGTGCGCGATGCCGTGCCAGCTGACCTCGCCGCCCGGCACGCCGCGGGGGAAGCCCTGGGCCGGGTCGGCCCGGAAGGCCCCGGCCGCCAGCAGGCCCAGGCCGTAGACGGCCAGCAGGCGGGGGGCCCAGCCGCG
>NZ_JBFAOO010000188.1:0-14003 GCF_040675265.1 Microbispora sp. NPDC049633 | reverse complement strand
GCAGCCTCCGCCTCCCCCGCGCGGGCTGCGGCGCCCATCCCGGGCCCTGCGGCGGACTCTGTGCCGGCCCCTGATGTGGCGCCCATCCGGGCCCCTGCGGCGGCGCCTGGATTCCCTGCGACGGCGCCTGGGGTCCCTGCGACGGCGCCGGCGGGAACGGCATGCCCGGTGGCGCGGGCGGTGTTCCCCGGGCGGGTAGTCCCTGAGGCGGTATGTGCTGGGGAGGTGATCCCTGGGGTGGCGTTCCCCAGGCCGGAGTTCCCACGGGCGGCGGGGGCTGCGGCGGGGCGGGGGCCGCCGGGGCCGCCGGGTTCCCCGGCGCAGCCTGGACACCGCCGTTCGCCGGCCACGCGGGCCCGCCCGGCGCGTACGCCTGGCCGCCCGGATGACCCGCGACTCCGTACGCAGGTCCGTTCGCCGGGCCGTAGGGGGAGCCGGTCGGCGCGGCGGGAGACGGCGGGGGCGCGTAGGCGGCGGGGGACTGTGCCTGTGCCTGTGCGTGCGGCCCCTCACCCGTCGCGCCCGGCCACCCCGGGGACTGCGGGTACTGCTGCTGTGGTCCGCCCTGCTGCCGGGCTCCGGGCTGGTACGGCGTCGCGCCCGGCTGAGGGCCGTTCTGCGGATGGACGCCGCCCTGCGCCGGGGCCGCCGGGTGAGCGCCGTGACCGGGGGGCGGCACGGCCTGCGGGTAGGGCTGCTGCCCGCCGTAGACCTGCTGCCCGCCGTGTGACGGGGCGTTCTGGTACGCGGCCGGCCCCTGAGGATGCGTCCCGGGCGCATAGGGACCGCTCTGCTGCTGGGGCGGCGAATAGGGAGCCGCGCCTTGATGGGGGCCAGGGCCACCCGGCTGCCCGGGCTGCTCTCCCGGGGAGGGAGGCCATCCGGACGGTCCGTTCCATGCGCCGGGTCCGGGCTGGGGGCCGCCGCCCTCCTGGCCGCCCGCTCCGCCCGTGCGGCCCCCTCCGCTCGTGCCGCCCGCTCCCCCCCAGGCGGGCGGTCCGTACGGTCCCGGCGCCGCGCCGGGGGAGTGCGGTCCGTCCGCCGAGCCGGGCACAGCCTCGGGCGGCGGAAACGGCGGCCCTGAATAGGGAGAACTCCCCCCGGGTTGCTCCTGGGGAGGGTACTGCTGCGCCACTACATTGCCCCCTTTGTGGATTTGGGGCAAAAGAATACTGTTTTCTCATCCATCACGGATGTAGCAGATGTCGGGCACGATGGGTAATCGACCGGCGTGATCTCTGCGATGTTCCGGAATCGCCGGGCTCGTCTGCCCTAGCGTTTTTCGCATGAATCTGCAGCAGCTCCGTTACGTGGTCGCCACTGCGGAGCACCGCACCATGACCGATGCCGCCAGATCGCTCTATATCGCGCAGCCCGCGCTGTCCCGCGCGATACGCGACCTGGAACGCGAACTCGGAATGACGCTTTTCGCGCGCTCGGGCCGCGGGGTCGTCGTGACGGCCCAGGGACGCCGGGTCGTGAAGCTGGCCCGCGAGGCCCTCGACGCGGTGGCCGAGATCGAGGCCCTCGCGACGCAGGGCAACTCCTCCGGCGCCGAACTGCGGATCGCGTCCACTCCGAGCCTGGAGCCCGGCCTCGCCGGGCGCCTGCTGCCCGCCTACGCCGCCGAGCATCCCGGGATCCGGGTGCACATCGTGCGGTGCGAGGGCCGGGAGGGAGTGGTCAGCGCGGTCCGCGAGCAGCGCGCCGATCTCGGGCTGACCGATCTCCCGGTGCCCACGGACCTGGTGAGTCACCCGCTCGAACGCCAGGAGATCGTGCTGATCTCCCCGCCCGGCCTCGACCTGCCCGATCCCGTCCCCGTGGCGCGGCTGGACGGCATGCGGCTGGTGCTGCCCGCCCCCGGGAGCCCGCGCCGCAGGGAGTTCGACCACATCTTCGCCTCGTACGGCGTCCGCCCGATCCCCGCCGTCGAGTCGGACGAGCGCCGGGGCTGGCTGCGGGCCGTACGGGAGGGGCGGGCCTCGCTGCTGTGGTACCGGAGCATGGCCGAGCAGGCGGCCAGGGCCGGGCTGGTGGTCCGATCGCTCGATCCCTCCCTCCGGAAGGTCATCGCGGTCGTGCACGCCCGGCGGCGGCTGCCCGCGATGGCGCAGGACTTCGTGGCCCTGGCCGAGGGCGGCTCCGCGGCGTGAGCGTGTGCCCGCGATTTGGACCGTTCCATCACCCCAGGCTTCCGGCGGGCACGGATCGGACGACGCTCAGCTAGTACGCTGGCGAGCGATGTCCACTACGCCGATGCCCGCCGAGGCGCCCGGCCCTGCGTCCGTCCTGCGCCTGCGCGGCCGTGCCTTCGGTCCCGGCGACTTCGCGGTCATGGCCGTGGTCAACCGGACCCCCGACTCCTTCTACGACAGGGGATCGACCTACGCCTTCTCCGCCGCGGTGGACGCCGCCTCGCGCCTCGTCGAGGAAGGGGCGGACATCGTGGACATCGGTGGCGTCAAGGCCGGTCCCGGCACGGAGGTCGACCCGGCCGAGGAGATTCGCCGCGTGGCGGAGGTCGTCGCCGCGGTGCGCGAGCGGCACCCCGACGTGATCATCAGTGTCGACACCTGGCGATCGGAGGTCGCCAAGGTCGTCGCGGAGGCCGGGGCCGACCTGCTCAACGACACCTGGGGCGGCGTGGACCCCGAGCTTGCCGAGGTCGCCGCGGCGTACGGCATCGGCCTGGTGTGCGCGCACGCCGGGCGGGTGGAGCCCCGCACCCGGCCCCACCGCATCGCGTACGCCGACGTGGTGGCCGACGTGATCGCGTACACGACGGACCTCGCGGCGCGGGCGGTCGCGGCGGGCGTCCGTCGCGACGCGATCCTGGTCGACCCGGCGCACGACTTCGGCAAGAACACGTGGCACTCGCTGGAGGTCAGCAGGCGGCTCGACGAGCTGACCGCGACGGGGTGGCCGGTGCTGGTCGCCGTCTCCAACAAGGACTTCGTCGGGGAGACCCTGGGCGGCCTGCCCGTGGAGGACCGCCACGCCGGCACCCTGGCCACGCTCACCGTGTCGGCGCTGCAGGGCGCCCGGGTGTTCCGCGTGCACGACGCGGCGAGCGCCCGTACGGCTCTCGCGGTGGTCTCCCGCCTCGGCGGGTAGCAGCGGTGCCGAGGCGGAGGCCGGCTGACCTTGCCCTCCGGTCCCGGCCGGGTGTCACACGCGGCGGGCCTGCGGAACGCCGGACGGCTCCGGGGATGTGACAACTGGACCGGTTGTCGGGCGCCTCCTACCATTGGCCCGTGCGGCTGAACGTCCTCGGGCCCATGGAACTCGTCGTGGCCGGGCAGGCCGTACCGGCCGGACCGCCTAAGCAGCGAGCCCTCCTGGCTCTTCTCACGATGCACGCGGACCGCGTGCTCCCCGTTGATCTCCTGGCGGACCGGCTGTGGTCGGGCAACCCGCCGGCCAGCGCCCAGGGAAGCCTGCAGGTCTACGTCTCCAACCTGCGTCGCCGGCTGGAGCCCGACCGGCGGCCGGGCGCGACCCCGACCGTCCTGGTCAGCGCCGCCGACGGGTACGGCCTGATGACCGGGGGGCTCGGCCTCGACACGAGGGACTTCGAGACGCTCGCGTCGGCAGGAGCCGGCCATCTCGCCGGTGGACGGCACGAGGTGGCGGCGGCCGCCCTCGCCGAGGCGCTCGACCTCTGGCGAGGCGACCCGTACGCGGACGTGCGGTCCGAGGAGTGGGCGCAGCCGGAGATCGGCCGCCTGGAACAGGTGCGGCTGGACGCGGTGGAGGGGCTGGCCGCGGCCCTGCTGGCGCTCGGCCGCCATACGGACGTGGTCGCGCGGCTGGACTCGTTCGTCCGCGAGCACCCCCTGCGGGAGCGTGCCTGGGAACTGCTGGTGCTGGCCCACTACCGGGCGGGCCGGCAGGGGGCGGCCCTCGAATGCCTGCGCCGGGTGCGCGAGGTGCTCGCCGGAGATCTGGGCATCGACCCCGGGCCGCGGCTGCGGGAGCTCGAAGGCGCGGTGCTGCGCCAGGACGCCGCGCTGCTTCCGCCGGAGCCCTTACCCCCGCAGCGGCCTTCGGCGCGGCCGCCGAAAGAGACGACGGTACGCAGGGCCTCCGAGCCCGGGGCGGAACAGCAGGTCTTCGTCGGCAGGCGGAGCGCGCTGGAGTTCCTGTACGAGGCGGCCAAGGCGTCGTCCGCCGCCGGGCAGGTCGTGCTGGTGGACGGCGAGCCGGGCGTCGGCAAGACGAGCCTGCTGAAGCGGTTCCGCGCGACCGCCGACGTGCCGGTGGGCTGGGGGTCGAGTCCCGACCACGAGACCGCGCCCGCCCTGTGGCCCTGGGAACGGGTGCTGTGCGACCTCGCCGCCGCGGTCCCGGAGGCCGCCCTGCCCGACGAGGTGAGCACGTTCCTGTCGGGCGGTTCGGCGGCGATCCCGGCGTCCGACGCGCAGGGGGCGCGGCTGCGGTTCTTCGAGGCGGTCGGCGCGTTCCTGGCCGACGCCGGCCCGGTGATCGTCGTGCTGGAGGACATCCACGCGGCCGACGACGCCACGCTGCGGCTGCTGGTCCACGTGGCGTCCACCGCCCGGCCGGGCCTGCTGCTGGTGGCGACCTTCCGGCGGCACGAGGCGTCGGCGCTCACCGGCACGCTGTCGGCGCTGTCGCGGCTCGGCGCGCGCAGGCTCGGGCTCGACGGGCTCGCCGCAGAGGAGGTCCGCGCGCTCGTCCGGGAGTTGTCCGGCCGCGACCCGGGCAGCCGCAGGGCCGAGGAACTGCGCGGGCGCACCGCGGGGAACCCCTTCTTCCTCGCGGAGCTGGCCCGGGCGGGCGAGGAGTTGCCGCAGGGCGTGCTGGACGTCGTGCTGCACCGGGTGGCGGGCCTGGGAGAGGAGGCCGCCCGCGTGCTGGAGCTCGCGGCCGTGATGGGCGACGAGTTCGAGGCGGGCGTCCTGGCCCAGGTCGCCGGTGTCACGGTCGGCGACCTGCTGCCGCCGCTCGACGCTGCCCTCGGCGCGGGGCTGGTCCGGGAGTCGTCGTACCGGCTGGGCGGGTACGAGTTCGCGCACGCCCTGGTGACCGACGCGCTGCTGTCGCGCCGGTCCCGGCTGTGGCGGGCGCGCGTGCACGAGCAGGTCGCGGGCGTCCTCACCCGCGTCCACGGGGACCGGGACGACCGGGCGGCGGTGATCGCGCGGCACTGGCTCGCGGCGGCGGAGCTCGGCGTGGAGAACGCCCGCATGGCGATGGACTACTCCGCCCGCGCCGCGCGGGCGGCCCTGCGGCGGCACGCGCCCGACGACGCGGCCATCTCGTGGCAGGAGGCGCTGGCGGCGGCCGAGCCGGCGGGGGCCGGCGCGGCCGAGCGGTTCGAGCTCGCAGTGGGGCTGGCCGAGAGCCGCTACGCGGCCGGGCGGTTCGACGAGGGGTACGAGGCGGTCGAGCAGGCGCTCGCCCTGGCCGGCGCCGACCTGGAGAAGGCGGTCAGGGCCGCCGACATCGCGATGGGACACGGCGTCTGGGTGCCGTTCCGCTACGGCCTCGACGTGGCCGCTCTGCGGGAGGCGATGGACCGGGCCGTGCGCGAGCTGCCCCCGGACACGCCCGCGTGGGCGACGGCGCAGGCCGTCCGGGCCGTCGTGCACGCCCAGACCGGTCACGAGGACGAGGTCGACGCGGTCTCGTCGCGGGCCGTGGCGGCGGCCGAGCGCGTGGGCGACCCCGCCCTGCTGCGGCGCGTGCTCCACCTGCGGCTGCTCGCCATGCAGGGACAGGACTTCATCGAGCAGCTCGCCGCGACCGCGCGGCGCCTGCTGGCCGAGCCGGACCTGTCGTCGCAGCTCAGGGCGATCGCACAGCTCCACCTCGTCGCCCATCACGTCGAGCACGGCAGGGTGGCGCAGGCCCGCGCGCTGCTGGCGCGGACCGACGCGCTGCTGCGCGACCTGCACAACCCCACGCTGGCGCTGCAGGCGGCGATCGCACACGTGGGTCTCGACCTGTTCCAGGGTGTGCCGGACCCGACGCGCCACTTCGAGCCCGTCAGGGCGACGCTGTCCTTCTCCGACCTCGCGTACTTCGAGGTGGGCATGCTCGCCGTGCGGGCCGAGACGCTCATCCAGGAGGATCGCTTCGGCGAGGAGGCGGAGTGGGTCGAGGAGGTGTTCCGGCGGACGGGCATGGCCGGGCTCGCCTACGTCCTGGCGTACGCGCTGGCGGACCGGGGCGAGCACGAGCGCGCCCGGCGGCTCCTGCGTGAGACCCCGCTGCCGCCGCGCGACTACCACTGGGCGATGGCCGCGATGTGCCGGCTGCACGCGGCGATCCGGCTCGGCGAGACGGACATCGTGCGGGAGGTCTACGACGCGTTCCGTCCCTTCGCCGGGCTGCTGCACGTGAGCGGCACCTGCACCACGATCGACGGCGCGTACGACGGGCACATGGGCGAGGCGCTGCTGGCGCTCGGGGACCGCGAGGGGGCGCGGGCCCACCTGCGGGAGGCGGTGCGCCTGCTGGAGCAGGCGGGCGGGGGCTACTGGCTGGCAAGGGCCCGCCAAGCCCTCGACAAGTGCGTCTAGAGGCGGGTCGCGCAGTCTGTCTCCGACACGTTCGACACGTGAGGAAACAGACCGATGATCACACCGGAACACCTGACCGGCTTCCTGATGATGCACGCCGGTTTCCGCGCCGAGTTCGGCCGCCTGGCCGAGGCGTGCGCGAACCCGCGTGACGACGCGCACGAGGAACTGCTGGAGGAGCAGCTCGCGCTCGTGCTGGACATGCTGCACGCCCACCACTCGCACGAGGACGCCCACCTGTGGCCCACGCTCACCGGCCGTGCCCCGGAGGCGGCGGACGCGCTGGCCGAGCTGGAGTCCGAGCACGCCGTGCTCGACCCGCTCGTCGCGGCCGCCTCCGATCGCGGGGTGCCCCTGGCCGGGCGCGCGCCCACCCTGCGGCGGCTGCACGAGCTCGTCAACGAGCACCTCGACCACGAGGAGCGGACCGCCGTGCCGCTCATGCTCCGCCACCTCACCCTCGACGACGTCGAGGCCGACAAGCGCCGGGCGATGGACGACTTCGGCCGCCGCCGCGTCCCCCTTGTCTTCGGCTGGCTCGCCTCGAGCGCGGACGCCGGCCTGCTCGCGAGGTCGTACGCCGACCTGCCCGTCGTGGCCCGGCTCCTGTTCCGCCTGTTCTGGTGGCCGGCCTACCGGCGGCGCTTCTCCCGCCTGTACGGCGCCGCCGCCCCCGTGATCGCCATCCTGGAGTCGTGATGACCGCATCCGCACCCACCACGTGGCCGCGTGAGGCGGCCGAGCTCTTCGACCGCGCCATGGTCTGCGAATACGCCTCGCTCACCCGCGACGGCCGGCCCGTCACCTGGCCCGTCACGCCGTACGCCGGCGCGGCCGGCACGCTCGACGTGAGCACCGGGCTCACCTACCCCGGCAAGGCCGAGCGCGCCCGGCGCGACCCGCGCGTCGCCCTGCTCTTCTCCAGCGCCGGCGCGGCGGGCGCGGGCAGCGGGCCCGACCGGCCGCCCGTCGTCCTGGTGCAGGGCCGGGCGACCGTACGCGACGCGGACCTGCAGGCCAACACCGACCGGTACGTCCGCTTGTCGCTCGCCAAGACCGGCACCGGATTCGCCGGGATGCCGTGGTTCCTGGTGAAGCGGCTGGGGTGGTATTTCGCTCGCATCTGGGTGGAGGTCACCCCTGAGAGGATCGTCTGGTGGCCCGAGGGCGATCTGTCCAGGACGCCCGAGGTCTGGACGGGCCCCGGAGGCGTCGCGGTCCCCGCCTCCGATCCCGCCCCCGCGGGCCCCCGGCTGCCGAGCCGATCGGCCCCGCCGCCGGACTGGCGGCTCTTCGCCGACCGCGCGGCCCGTCTGGGCGAGCCCGTCGTCACGATGGTGGCCGACGGCATGCCGCTGGCGGTGCGCGTCCGCTCGGCCGTACGTACCGATGCCGGCTTCGACCTGTGGCTTCCCGCGGGCGTCCAGGCGGCCGGAGGGCCGGTGTGCCTGACCTTCCACCGGCACGGCCCGGCCATGGAGTGGCAGGAGAACGTGGTGCTCGTCGGGAGCGCGACCGGAGAGGGCGACCGGCTGAGCGTGCGGGTCGAGCGGGCCCTGAACGACTGGAGCCTGTCCGGGAACCGCCGCGAGCGGATCCGCTCGTTCTACGGCGAGGGCAGGATGCTGAGGAAGCGCCTGGAGGCCGAGGCCGCCCGCCGCGGCCAAGCCGTTCCCCGCGTCCGCCGCCCCCGCCCGTGACCTCGTCCGCGGACCCGCCGCAGCGTGACGGCCCGCGGCGGGTCCGGCCGGCGTAGGGGTGGTCTCATCCGTGCAGCGGGACGCTCCAGTCGAGGTGGGCGCCGCCGGCCTCGGGGGAGGTGACGGTGAAGGTGCCGCCGAGTCGTTCGGCGCGGTCGGCGAGGTTGCGCAGGCCGCTGCGGCGGCCTTCGGGCGGGATGCCGACGCCGTCGTCCTGGACCAGGAGCGTCAGGCGCCCGTCGGCGGCCTGGACGGTGACGTCGGCGCGGCGGGCTTTGGCGTGGCGGACGAGGTTGGACAGGGCCTCGCGGAGCACGGCGAGCAGGTGTTCGGCGGTCTCGGGGGGCACGTCGTTGTCGAGGCGGCCCTCCAGGCTCAGGCCGGGCATGAAGCCCAGGTGGCCGCGGGCGCCTTCGACCAGGTCGACGATCTGGGCGCGGAGGCTGGGCGCGCTCTGCTCGCGGGGGGTCTGCAGGGCGAAGATGGTCGAGCGGATCTGGCGGATGGTGGTGTCGAGTTCGTCGATCGCGTTCTGCAGGCGGGAGGAGGCTTCCGGACGTTCGACCAGGCGTACCGTGCTCATCAGGGTCATGGCGACGGCGAACAGGCGCTGGATGACGACGTCGTGCAGGTCCTTGGCGATGCGGTCGCGGTCTTCCAGCAGGCCGAGGCGTTCGGCGTCGCGGCGGGTCTCGGCCAGTTCCAGGGCGACGGCGGCCTGTCCGGCGAAGGCGTGCAGCGTCCGTAGTTCGGACTGGCTGAACGGCATCCGTCCCGCGCGTTTGACCAGGGCCAGCACCCCGCGCACGGCTCCCGGCGCACCCAGCGGCACGGCGCCGGCCGGGCCCACCGGAGGGTCGTCGGCCCAGACCAGCCGCACCTGGTTGTGGTCGAGATCGTCCAGCGCCAGCGGCTCGCCGCTGAGGAACGCCCGGCCGGCCAGGGACCCCTCGACCGCGACCTCGTCGCCGACGAGACGGACGCCCGGCTGCCCGTCCTCGGCCGGCGCGCCGTCCTCCAGCGCCACGTGCAGGGTGCCGCCGTCCTTGCCGGGGAGCAGGATCGCCGCGGCGTCGGCGTCGGCCATCTCACGGGCACGCCGCGCGATCAGCGTGAGGACCTCCTGCGGCTCGCCACCGGACAACAACCGCGTCGTGATGTCGGCCGAGGCCTGCAACCAGGTCTCCCGCCGCCGGCTGTCCTCGTACAACCGCGCGTTCTCGATCGCGACACCCGCGGCCGTGGCCAGCGCCACCACGATCGCCTCGTCGTCCTCGTCGAAGTCCCCGCCTCCGCGCTTCTCGGTCAGATACAGATTGCCGAACACCTCATCGCGCACCCGGATCGGCACGCCGAGGAAACTGCCCATCGGCGGATGCCCCGGCGGGAAACCATAGGACTCCGGGTGCTCGGAGATGTGCGACAACCGCAGCGTCTGCGGCTCCTTGATGAGCAGACCGAGCAGGCCCAGCCCGTGCGGCCAGTGCTCGATCCGGGCGATCTCCTCCTCGCGGAGCCCCACCGGCACGAACTGGACGAGCGTGTTCTCCTCCCCGATCACGCCCATCGCCCCGTAGGTCGCGTCCACCAGCGTGGCGGCGGTCGCCACGATGCGCCGCAGCACCACCTCCAGGTCCAGATCGCTGCCGATCGACACGACCGCCTCCAGCAGCGCGTGCACCCGATCACGCGTGGCGAGCACCGCCTCCAGCCGCGCCTGCAACTCCGCCAGCAGATCGTCCAACCGCATGCTGGGAACCAGCGACCGCTGCTCGTTCTCCCTCATGACGCAGAGTTTGGCACCAGCGGCACACCCGTGCCCACCCCGGCGCAACCGGGGCGCTCACCGCGGGCGGCGGGTCTCCTCGGGAGACAGGCGGCTCAGGCGTACAGGACCGACAGGAACCGGACGAGGACCGCCTCACGGGACGCGGCCGGCAGCGCGTCGAGCACGGCGTTCACGACCGCCATCCCGGGCTGCCCGGTCGCGGTGAGGTCGATCCCGACCGAGGCGGCGAGCTCGGCGAACGTGGCGTCGTCCAGCGCGTCGAGGTCGAGGGACGCGATCAGCTCGGGCAGGCCCTCGGGCACCTCGGCCGGCCCCCGCTTCCGGGCGGCCTCGGCCGCCTCCGCGATCACCTCCAGCATCGCGTCCACCCCGGCCAGCGTCACGCCGGTGACCGTCACATGGATGTTGGCCGGGATCCCGGCGTACGACAGCTGCGGCTGGAGGAACCAGCCGAGCCGGCGCGCCTCGTCGGCGAGCACGAAGACGTCCACCTCGGCGGAGCCGGCGACGGCGACCAGCGCGGCCTCCGGCTCGCCGAGCACCCGCAGGCCGGGGATCTTCCCCACGCCGTCGGCCAGCCGCCGGGTCGCCTCGAGCGTCCTGCGGCCGAGCTCCAGGTAGCCCTCGCGGCCGAGGGCCTGCAGGGTCGCCCAGGCGCCGCCCAGCGGCCCGGCCGAGCGCGAGCTCTGCACGGTCGCGTTGATGATCGTGTAGCCGGGCCAGGCCGCCGAGGCGAAGTAGGCCCGGCGGCGCAGCTCCGCGTCGCGGAACAGCAGCACCGACGCCCCCTTCGGCGCGTACCCGAACTTGTGCAGGTCGCAGGAGATCGAGGTGACGCCGGGCACGCTCAGGTCGAAGGGCGGGATCGCGGCCCCGGCCTCGCGTAGCCACGGCAGCAGCCACCCGCCGACGCAGGCGTCCACGTGGCACGGCACGCCGCGCGAGGCGGCGAGCGCGGCGACCTCCTCGACCGGGTCGACGACGCCCTGCGGGTAGGACGGCGCCGAGACCACGGCCAGCGCGGTCCGTTCGTCCAGCGCGTCCTCGAACGCCGGGACCGAGGCACGGTAGCCGGCGGGGTCCACCGGGACCGGCACGATCTCCATGCCGAGGTAGTGCGCGGCCTTGTGGAACGCCGGGTGCGCGGTGACCGGCAGCACGACCCGGGTGGCGCCGGGACGGGCGTCGCGGGCCGCCTTCACCGCCAGCATGATCGACTCGGTGCCGCCGCTGGTGAAGATCCCCGGCGCGCCGGGACGTCCGAGCAGCTCGGCGACCGCCCCGACGACCTGACGCTCCAGCGCGACCATGCTGGGGAAGGCCGTCGGGTCCAGCATGTTGACCTCGAGCATCTCCGCGTACGCCCGCTGCGCGGCCTCGTGCACCTCCGGCAGGCCGGTGTCGTAGACGTAGGCCGTCACCTTGCCGCCGCGGACCGGCAGGTCGGCCGCCTTCAGGGCGGTGAGCTCGGCGAGCAGTTCGGCGACGGGCCTGCCGTGGTCGGGAAGCATGGAACTCCTCAACGTGCCAGGGGGATCCGGACCACGGCGCGCAGCCCGGGGGAGGCGTCCTCCAGATGGACCGTACCGCCGTGGGCCTCCACCGTGGTGCGCACGATGGCGAGACCGAGCCCGGCGCCGCCGTCGTCGCGGCTGCGCGCGTCGTCGAGCCGGGTGAACCGGTCGAAGACCCGCTCGCGGTCCTCCGGCGGGATGCCCGGCCCGTCGTCGGTGACGGTCAGCTCCGCGACCGTCCCGTCGGCGCGCACGCCGATCCGGACCGCGGACGTCGCGTGCCGCAGGGCGTTGCCGACCAGGTTGGCGAGCACCCGCCGCAGGTCCAGGGCGTCGCCCACCACGACGGGCGACGGGCCGGGCGCGAGGTCGAGGGCGAGGCCGTGCCGCTCGGCCGTACGGCGGGCGAGCTCGGCCAGGTGGACCGGCTCCCGTCGGCCCAGGCGGCCCTCGTCGAGCCGGGCGAGCGCGAGCAGGTCCTCGGCGAGCCGGGACAGCCGGAGGGTGTCCTCCAGCACCCCCTCGGCCGTCTCCTTCCAGTCCTGCCCCTCCGGGTGGCTGAGCGCGACCTCCAGCTGGAGCCGGATGCTCGCGAGCGGGCTGCGCAACTCGTGCGCGGCGTCGGAGACCAGCGCCCGCTGGCGGGCGTCGGCCTCCTCCAGCCGCCCGAGCATGTCGTTGAGGGTGGTCGCGAGCGCGTGCACCTCGTCGCGGGCCTCGGGCACCGGCAGCCGCCGCGTCCGCGCCGTCGCGCCCACCTCGGCCGCGCCCCGCCGCAGCAGCGCGATCGGCCGCAGCGTGCGCCCGACGACCAGCCACGAGACCGCCGCCAGCAGCGCGAGCAGGAGCGGCATGCCGGCGATCAGCACGTGCCCGGTGGTCACCAGGCTGCTCTCCACCTCGGCGAACGACCGCGCCACGATCACCGTCACGCCGTGGTCCGCGCTGAGCACCCGCACCCGCAGCGTCCCCGGCAGCGCGTACGGCCGGCCGTCCAGGAAGAGGGGCTCGCCGGCGCGTACGGCGGCCTCCCGTGCCTCCGCCGGCAGCAGGGGGACCAGCCGGTCGGTGTTGGGGGTGGCGTCGACGATGCGGCCGTCCCGGTCGAGCACCTGCACGATCGTGTTGTCCGCCGAGACGACGGGATCGGACAGCCGGTCCGCGTCCGACAGCGCGACGATCTCACGCCCCCGCTGGTAGACCTGGTCGTCGATGCGGCGCACGAGCGCCTCGCCGAGCACCGCGACGAACACGTACGCCGACACGGCGAGGGCGAGCGCCAGCACGGCGGTCGCGGCGGCGGTCACCCGGAACCGCAGGCTCTGCCGCCGCCACCATGTCACGGGGCGCGCGAGGACGGCGGGATCGGGCAGGCGCACGGCTCAGCCGCCGTCGCTCGCGAGCCGGTATCCGGCTCCGCGCACGGTCTGCAGGGCGGCGCGCCCGAACGGCGTGTCGATTTTCCTGCGGAGATATCCGACGTACACCTCGACCACGTTCGGATCGGTGTCGTAGGTGTCCCACACGTGCTCCAGGATCTCCGGCTTCGACACCACCTCGCCCGGCCGGCGCATCAGATACTCCAGCAGCGCGAACTCCCTGGGCGTCAGCTCGACCGGCTCCTCGCCCCGCGCGACGTGCCGGGCCGCGGGATCGAGCGACAGATCGCCCGCGCGCAGCACGGCGGGCCTGCGGCCGCCGCCCCGGCGCAGCAGCGCCCGGAGCCGGGCCACCAGCACGACGTACGAGAACGGTTTGGTGAGGTAGTCGTCGGCGCCGAGGTCGAGCCCGTCGGCCATGTCGTACTCGCCGTCCTTGGCCGACAGCATGAGGATCGGCACCCAGTTCTCCTCCGCGCGCAACTGCTTGCACACGTTGTAGCCGGACAGGCCGGGCAGCATGATGTCGAGCACGACCACGTCGTAGTCACCGACGCGGGCCAGGTGCAGGCCCTCGTTGCCGTCGTGCGCCAGGTCGACGGCGAAGCCCTCCGCCTGCAGCCCGCGGCGCAGCGCCGCCGCCATCCGCCGCTCGTCCTCCACCACCAGAACCCGCATTGCCCCAGTGTGGCCCCTATCGCCCGTGGAGGTGCGGCGTGCCTGAGAGGCCTCTCAGCCCGTCTCAGCGTCGGCACAGGAACATCCCGGCAGTCTTCGAGTCATCAGGTTTCCGCCCATAGTGGGAGATGTGAGATGTCGACGAGAGCCCGAATCGTGAAGTGGGGAGTGCCGGTGGCGGCCGTGGCCGTGGTGGCGGCGGCCGTGGGAGCCGGCCCGGTGATCGCGGCGGTGGGCAGCGACCCGTCGCTGCCGGACCGCACGGCGGAGCAGCTGCTGACCGAGGTCGCCCGCACCTGGCAGCACGGCCGGATGCCGCAGATGTCCGGCACGATCGTCGAGACGGCGTCGCTCGGCCTGCCCGCGCTGCCCGGCCTGTCGGGCCAGTCCGG
>NZ_JBFAOO010000187.1:0-14285 GCF_040675265.1 Microbispora sp. NPDC049633 | reverse complement strand
TCGCCGTGGGCGCCGTGGCGCCGGACGGGGTGGAGGAGACGGGCACGGTGGGAGAGATCGGCACGGTGGGGGAGACGACGACGGGCCGTGTCCCGGTGCCGTCGGCGGAGGCGGTGGCGGAGGCGGCCGCGGCGAAGTGCCGGTCGCCGGCGCCGGGCGCGTCCAGCGGCTCGGCGGCCTCCATCCTGGCGGCGGTCCAGAACTTCTTGACCGTGCGCTGCTCCGTCGTCGTGTCGGCGGCCTCGTGGACGGCGGGCCGGGGGCCGGCGGCGGCCCGGGTCACGGTCGCCGCGGCGCCGTGCGCGGCGGGGAGCATCGCCCCCGCGGCCGCGAGGGCGGGGACGGCGAGAACCGCGAGACGTCGTGCGGTGGGGTGCATGCCTACCTCCGGGTCGGGATGTCCTGACGCGGGAAAGTAGCGACGCCTTCACCCGGATTTCCCACAATTCGTCTATACGGTTATGGGCAAATTCGGTCTTATATGTGCTGTTTTCTCCTGAGTATCGGCCGTCTCGTACCGGGCCCGCGTCAGGACGCTTCGGAGGCCCGTGCTGATGCGAGCCCGCGGTGCGGCTTGGGGACAATGGAGAGATGAGCTCCGAATCACTGCCGCAGCCCCGGTCCGTCGTCGTGCTGGGGTCCACCGGATCCATCGGCACCCAGGCTCTCGACGTCGTCGCCGACGCTCCCGGACGGTTCCGCGTGACCGCACTCGCCGCGGGCGGCGGCCGGGTCGACCTGCTGGCGAGGCAGGCGGCCGGCTTCGGGGTCGAGGCGGTGGCGGTCGCCGACCCGTCGGCCGTGCCGGCGCTGCGCGAGGCCCTCGCGGCGGCCGGGGCGCGGCCGAGGGTGCTGGCGGGCCCGGAGGGGGTGGCGGAGGTCGCGGCCTCGCCCTGCGACGTCGTGCTCAACGGCATCACCGGGGCGTTGGGGCTGACCTCCACGCTGGCGGCGCTGGAGGCGGGCCGGGTGCTCGCACTGGCCAACAAGGAGTCGCTGATCGTGGGCGGCCCGCTGGTCAAGCGCCTGGCCGGGCCGGGACGGATGATCCCGGTGGACTCCGAGCACTCCGCGCTCGCCCAGTGCCTGTGGGCGGCCGGGCCCGATGGGGCCGACCCCGCGGCCGTACGGCGGCTGGTGGTGACGGCGAGCGGCGGCCCGTTCCGGGGCAGGAAGCGGGCCGAGCTGACGGACGTGACGCCGGAGATGGCGCTGAACCACCCGACCTGGAGCATGGGCCCGGTCATCACGGTGAACTCGGCGACGCTCGTCAACAAGGGCCTGGAGGTGATCGAGGCCCATCTGCTGTTCGACATCGGGTTCGACCGGATCGAGGTGGTGGTCCACCCGCAGTCGATCATCCACTCGATGGTGGAGTTCACCGACGGCTCGACGGTCGCGCAGGCGAGCCCGCCCGACATGCGGCTGCCGATCTCGCTCGCCCTGGCCTATCCCGAGCGGGTGCCCGGCGCGGCCCGGCCGGTCGACTGGACCACCGCCCACACCTGGACCTTCGAACCGCTCGACGACGAGGCGTTCCCGTCGGTCGCGCTGGCCCGTCACGTGGGCGCCCTGGGCGGCACGGCGCCGGCGGTCTACAACGCGGCCAACGAGGTGTGCGTGGAGGCGTTCCTGAAGGGCGCCCTGCCGTTCCTCGGCATCGTGGACACGGTGGAACGCGTGGTGGCCGCCCACACCCCCGGGCCGGCGGCGTCCGTGGAGGAGGTCCTCGCGGCGGACGCCTGGGCGAGGGCGCGGGCGGCCGAGCTGACGGTCTAGATCACCCCTGGCGCGACCCGGGTCAGGCGGGCCGCGCCACGGGCGGGCGGGTCAGGCCGTCGAGCAGGTCAGCGAGGGGGTGCCGCTGCTCGACCCGTTGGCCAGGAAGCCGAACGTGGTCGAGGCGCCGGCGCCCAGGCTGCCGTTGTAGTTCACGTTCTGCACGCTGACGTTGCTGCCGGACTGGCTGAGCGTGCCGTTCCAGACCTGCGTGATCGTGCCGCCGCTCGGCTGGGTCCAGCTCACCGTCCAGCTGCCGATGGACGAGGACCCTGCCTTCACCGTCACCTCACCCTGGAAGCCGCCGCCCCAGGAGTTGGTGACCTTGTAGGTGGCCGAGCAGGCGCCGCCGTTGCCGGAGGTCGGGCTCGCCGAGGGGCTGACCCTCGGGCTCGGCGAGGTGTTCGGCGAGGTGCCGGGGGACGGGGAGACGGGCGGGGTGGGGCTCGGGCTGGTGTTCGGGATGCCGACGCCGGTCACCTCGCCGTTGCCGCCGTCGAAGACGACGTCGGAGCAGCTGTAGAACGTCTCGTTGCTGTCCGAGCGCTGCCACACGGTGTAGATGATGTGGCGGCCGCTCTTACCGGAAGGCAGGCGGGCGTTCCAGTAGTAGTGGCCGTCCTCGGTGCCCACAGAGCCGAGGCTCGGCGGGTTGGTGACGCTGTCGAACGGCGTCGACTCCAGGTCGCTCCAGGCCAGCGGGCGGGTCGGGCTCCAGGAGTCCTTGGTGACGTACGAGCGGAACGTGCCGGGGTGCGCGGCCCACTTGTTGTACTTGAACTGGATGGTCGCTCCGGACGTCAGGTGGGTGACCGGCCAGTCGTTGCGGGCGAGGTCGAAACCGCTGAAGTCGTAGACGACCGCGCCGCCGCTGCACAGCTGCCCGTCCGGGATGAAGCCGGACATCCGGCCCGCGCCGTCCGAGCGGAGCACGGCGAACCAGTTGTACAGCGCGTTGGTCCCGCCCTTGGCGACCGCGGCCGCGCAGGCGGGGTTCTTCGGCTGGATGGCTCCGCTCGAAGTCGTGCCGTCCTTCCAGCACAGGTAGGTGCGGCTGCCGGGCACCATCGGGGCGCCGTGCGCGGACGCCGGGGAGGCGAGCACGACGGCGGACACGAGGGCGGACAGTGCGGCGACGATCAGTCCGATCGTCGTCTTCGTTACTCTT
The DNA here is from genome assembly GCF_040675265.1 of Microbispora sp. NPDC049633. Taxonomy (NCBI): domain Bacteria; kingdom Bacillati; phylum Actinomycetota; class Actinomycetes; order Streptosporangiales; family Streptosporangiaceae; genus Microbispora; species Microbispora sp. NPDC049633. Next base: position 11,338 of record NZ_JBFAOO010000187.1, on the reverse strand, counting down.
CTTCGTGGTCTACCCACGGGCTACCCTTTCGCGTGGTCATGGCTGCCGCACTCGTGGTGCAGCACGGCACCGCCGACGGCGCGAGCACGTCGGCCCGGGGGACAGCCTTTGACACAAACCGGCCAGATGGTGCGAGAGCGCTCACGCTGTTCGGACTGTAGGTCGGCCCCCGCCGTCTGCCCACCCCGCATGCGGGCACGGTGGCGATTGGCGCAGGTCGTGCCGGTTTCTTCCGCGACGGGTCATGAAACCTTCATTCCTCGTGAAAGGTTTCGGGCCGTCCTGCCTCACGACACTCCTTAGACTGGGAGGGCCCCCCACCGGGCGTCGCCTATCACAACAAGGTGCAGAAATGTCTGTTGATCTCGGGATCCCCGCCGTACGGACGCAGCCGATCGCCAAGCGGCGGGTGTCGCGTCAGATCATGGTCGGCTCGGTCCCCGTCGGCGGGGACGCGCCGGTCTCGGTGCAGTCCATGACCACCACGTTGACCGCCGACGTCAACGCCACCCTCCAGCAGATCGCCGAGCTCACCGCGACGGGCTGCCAGATCGTGCGTGTCGCGGTCCCGTCGCAGGACGACGCCGACGCGCTGCCGGCCATCGCGAGGAAATCCAAGATCCCCGTCATCGCCGACATCCATTTCCAGCCCAAATACGTGTTCGCGGCGATCGACGCCGGATGCGCCGCGGTCCGGGTGAACCCGGGGAACATCAAGAAGTTCGACGACAAGGTCGGCGAGATCGCGCGCGCCGCCTCCGACGCCGGTGTGCCGATCAGGATCGGCGTCAACGCCGGCTCTCTCGACCCGCGCCTGCTGCAGAAGTACGGCAAGGCCACCCCCGAGGCGCTGGTGGAGTCGGCGCTGTGGGAGTGCTCCCTGTTCGAGGAGCACGGCTTCCGCGACATCAAGATCTCGGTCAAGCACAACGACCCGGTCGTCATGATCCAGGCCTACCGGCTGCTCGCCCAGCGCTGCGACTACCCCCTGCACCTCGGCGTGACCGAGGCGGGGCCGGCGTTCCAGGGCACGATCAAGTCCGCGGGGGCCTTCGGCGCGCTGCTGGCCGAGGGCATCGGCGACACCATCCGGGTGTCGCTGTCGGCGCCTCCGGTCGAGGAGGTCAAGGTCGGGACCCAGATCCTCGAGTCGCTGGGCCTGCGCGAGCGCGGCCTGGAGATCGTCTCCTGCCCCTCCTGCGGCCGTGCCCAGGTGGATGTGTACACCCTGGCCGAGCAGGTGCAGGCGGGGCTGACCGGGCTCAAGGTCCCGCTGCGCGTGGCCGTCATGGGCTGTGTCGTCAACGGCCCCGGCGAGGCCCGGGAGGCCGACCTCGGCGTCGCCTCCGGCAACGGCAAGGGCCAGATCTTCGTGAAGGGCGAGGTCATCAAGACCGTCCCCGAGTCGCAGATCGTCGAGACCCTCATCGAGGAGGCCCTGCGCCTGGCCGAGGAGATGGGCGTCGAGGTGGACCTCGGCGAGGACGAGGCCGTCGGCCCGGAGGTCGTCGTCCGCTGACCTCGGGCGGGTTACATCAAGCAATGCTCTGACTACACAATGGCAATGATCGGGTAGTACGGTCCGTGCTCCGCCGATCACGCGGCGAAGCTGTCCTCTGCCGTAAAGGGAGCAGAGGAGCGTGCCGGTGAAGCGGGTCGTTGGTGTGGTCATGGGCGTGGCGGTGCTGGTCGCCGGGCTGGTCGGACCTGAGGCGGCGGCTGGATCCGACCATGCCGGGCACTGGGGGCCGCCGCAGCGTCCGCTGGAGTGGAAGCCGTGTCCGCCGGAGCCCGGGCCGGCCTCCGGCGGCGCCCTCGCCCCGGCCCGGTCCGCCCGCCGGGAGCCCGCGCAGGAGTGCGCGGAGCTGCGTGTCCCGCTCGACTACCGCGAGCCGTACGGCCAGCAGATCTCGCTGGCGCTCAACCGGATCAAGGGCACCGCCTCGCGTGACGGCAACCACCTCGGCGCGCTGCTGGTGAACCCCGGCGGGCCGGGCGGCGAGGGGCTCAGCCTGGCCCGGTTCGTCGCGGCCCGGCTGCCCCGGGACGTCGCCGCGCGGTTCGACGTCATCGGCTTCGCGCCGCGCGGCGTCGCCCCCAGCAAGCCCGCGCTCTCGTGTGTCGACGTGGCCCGCTTCTACGCGCCGCCCCGGCCGGACAACGTGCCGAGGAACGACGCCGAGGAGCAGGTGCTGATCGGCCGGGCCAAGCAGTACGCCGAGGGCTGCGGCAACCGCGGGGCCTGGTTCCTGCCGTACCTGACCACGGAGAACAGCGCGCGGGACATGGACGCCGTGCGCGCGGCGCTGGGCGAGGAGAAGATCAGCTACCTCGGCTACTCCTACGGCACCTACCTGGGGGCGGTCTACGCCACCCTGTTCCCGCAGCGGGTGCGCCGGCTCGTGCTCGACAGCGTGGTCGACCCCGACGGGGTCTGGTACGAGGCCAACATCGCCCAGGACCACAGCTTCGACCGGCGGCACCGCGACTTCCTCGCCTGGGTGGCCGAGCACAGCGACGTCTACAAGCTGGGCGCGACGCAGGCGGCGGTGTCCTTCGCGTGGTACTCCATGCGCTCACGGCTGCGCGACAGGCCCGCGGGCGGGATCGTGGGCCCGAGCGAACTGGACGACGTCTTCTCCAACGGCGCCTACAGCGACCGCCTCTGGCCGTACCTGGGCGCCGCCTTCTCGGCCTACGTCCGCGACGGCGATTCCTCGGTCCTGGTGAAACTGTTCCGCCTGGAGGCCGAGATCGACGCCGAGGAGGAGAACGCCTACGCGGTCTACCTGGGGGTCGAATGCCGGGACGCCGCCTGGCCCCGGTCGTGGGAGCGCTGGCGCGCCGACACGCGCCGGGCGCACGCCGAGGCGCCGTTCATGGCCTGGCCCAACGCCGTCTACAACGCGCCCTGCGCCTTCTGGCCGGAGAAGGGCGGCACGCCGGTCAAGGTGGGCACCCCGCACCTGCCGCCCGTCCTGCTGATCCAGGCCGAGCGCGACGCCGCCACGCCGTACGAGGGCGCGCTGCGCATGCGCCGCCTGTTCCCGACCGCGCGCCTGCTGACCGCGGGCGGCGGCAACCACGGCGTGTCGCTCGCGGGAAACGCGTGCGTGGACCGGCACCTGGCGGCCTACCTGCGCGACGCGGCGCTGCTGCCGCAGCGCAAGGGCAAGCGGGGCGCCGACGCGGCCTGCCCGGCCGGGCCGGAGCCGCGGGCCGCGCTGATGAAGGTCGCGGAGGGCGCGCAGGGGACGCCCGCCCACGTGTCGGCCGTACGGCGGTGAGCGCAGCCGGGCCGATACCTCCCAAACGGGAATCGTTCGCGTAGGCTGGCCCCGTGATGCTGCGAACATCGGCGTCGCGCGTGCTCGACGACAGCGATCGTGACGAGGTGCTGGCGCTCCTCGACACCGATCCGGTCGCCAATGTGTTCGTAGCGGCCCGGGTCAGGGCCGTCGGCCTCAGCCCTTCACGGCTCGGCGGTCAGATGTGGGGCTACGGCCCGCGCGGCGGGCTCGTGTCCGTGTGCTACGCGGGCGCCAACCTGGTGCCCGTGAACGCCACCCGCGAGGCGGTACACGCATTCGCCGACCGGGCGCGCAAGCAGGGCCGCCGCTGCTCGTCCATCGTCGGTCCGGCCGGCGCCGTGGAGCAGCTCTGGGAGCGGCTGGAGCCGCACTGGGGTGGCGCCCGCGCGATCCGGTGGGCCCAGCCGGTCATGGCCACGAGCTCCGCGCCCGCCGTCGAACCGGACCCGCTCGTACGCAGGGTCCGGCCCGAGGAGTTCGGCATCCTGCTGCCCGCCTGCGTGGCCATGTTCACCGAGGAGGTGGGCGTCTCGCCGGACAACGGGGACGGCGGCGCGCTCTACCGGTCCAGGGTCGCCGAACTCATCCGCATCGGGCGGTCCTACGCGCGGATCGACGACGGCCAGGTGGTCTTCAAGGCCGAGATCGGCGCGGTGACGCCGCAAGCGTGCCAGATCCAGGGCGTGTGGGTCCATCCCGACCTGCGCGGACGCGGCCACGCTGCCGCCGGGATGGCCGCCGTGGTCGAGCAGGCGCTGAAGTACTTCGCCCCGGTCGTCACCCTCTACGTGAACGACTTCAACCTCCCGGCCAGGGCGGTCTACCGCAAGGTGGGCTTCCAGGAGGTCGACACGTTCATGTCCGTGCTGTTCTAGCCGGCTGTTTCTAGCCGGCTGTCCTATCCGGCGCCGAGGCCGGCCTGTGCGGGTCGCACCAGCCGGGTCAGCAGGTGGTCCAGCTCGGCCACGGGGTCGCCGGTCAGCCCGGCGTGCACCGGCCCGGTCTGGACGACCGTGCTGCGCGGCGCGGTGAGCCAGCGGAACCGGGCGCCCAGCGGCTCCCCGCCCAGCGGCCCCGCCTCCTCGCCGCACGCCCGCTCGTAGGCGGCCAGGGCCAGCCGTACGCCGGGCAGGTCCACCGCCGCGCCCAGCGCCAGCAGCCGGGCCTCGTCCAGCTCGACGCGCGCGCACAGGTAGCCGCGCGGCTGGCAGTAGAGGATGACCCCGGCGTTGACCAGCTCGCCCCGCTCCACGCTGGGCACCACGCGGATCACCGCGTACTCGTAGACGTCCAGGCCGCTCATCGGCCGCCCTCCCGGGTGGCGCGCCAGAAGCCGCCGATCGTCGCGCCCCGCTCGCCGCGGCGCTGCGAGGCGGTGGCGGTGCCGGCAGCGGTGCCGGCAGCGGTGCCGGCAGCGGGATCCGGCAGCCAGTCGCGCGGCCCCGCGACCCGCGCGAGCAGATGCTCGGTGTAGGCCTGCCGTACGGCCCGCGCGTCCGCGAAGCCCGGCTCGTCCTCCAGCCACTCGTCCGGCACGAGCGCGGTCACCTCGTCGAGCAGCGGACGGGTGACGAGCCCGGCAAGGTCCGCGTCGGCCTGCTCCAGCTTCGTCGCGAACGGCGCGAGCACGTGGTCACGGCCGTCGAACCGGCGCCGCGGGTCGGCCGTCGGCCAGTTGTGGTGGAACCACAGAGCCGCGCCGTGGTCGATGAGCCACACCCCGCCGTGCCAGACGAGCAGGTTCGGGTTGCGCCAGCTCCGGTCGACGTTGTGGACGAGCGCGTCGAACCACAGCACCCGGGAGGCGAACTCGGCGTCGGGCTCCCAGGCGAGCGGGTCGAAGCCGAGCGCTCCGGGCAGGAAGTCGATCGCGAGGTTGTGCCCGGCGCTCGCCGTGAGCAGGTCCTGGATCTCCTCGTCGGGCTCGCGGAGGCCGAGCTGCGGGTCGACGTCGATGACCTTGAGATCCGGGGTGGCGAAGCCGAGCCGCCTGGCGAGTTCGGCGCAGACGATCTCGGCGACGAGCACCCGCCTGCCCTGTCCGGCGCCGCGGAACTTCACGACGTACGTGCCGAGGTCGTCGGCTTCGACGACACCGGGCAGCGACCCGCCCTCGCGCAGGGGCGCGACGTACCGCGTCGCCGTGATCTGTTCGAGCACGAGAGGAAGGTTACCGTCAGGGCCGGCGGACGCTCCCCTCCCCGCGCCCGCCGGCCGTCGTGACGGACAAGCTCCTCAGTTGGCCTTGCTCGGCAGCCACCACATGCGGCCCTCGGCGACGTCGTGGTAGACGTCGAGCAGGTCCATGCCGGTGGTCTTGCTGCGTGACTCGGCCGCGGCCCACGCGTACACCCCCCGGGCTATCGCGCCGGGCTCCTGCTGGACCCGCATCGCGTAGACGAGGGCCCTGATCTCGTGCACCCTCCGGTCCTCCGGCTCCGCCTGGGCGGCGAGCTCGGCGAGCTGACAGGCCAGGCGCAGGTCGCCGTCGGCCGCCGCGGCGACGGCCCGCCCCGCGACCGACGCCGCTCCCGCGGACAGCTCGGCGACCGCGCGGGCGAACACGGCGTCCGGGGCCGGCTTGAGGTTGGCGGGGTTGCCGTCATGCCAGCCGCCGTGCAGCCGCCAGATGTTGCGCACGATGAACTCAGGTTCGTCGTGACGTTCGCGCAGGTAGGGCCGTCCCGCGAGCGCGGCGGGCGGCTTGACCGTGTGCAGGATCTCGTCCAGGCGGGCGCCCGCGTTCATCAGGTCGAGCGTCTGCTCCACCAGGCTGTCGAGATAGTCGGCGGTGTCGGTGAGCGCCCGGCGCACCCGGGCGGACCCGCTCACGGGCAGCCCACGCCCGGGGAGCAGCAGGTCGGCGTCGAGCGTCGCCATGGTGCGCAGCGCCACCGCCCAGTCGTCCGGGTAGCGCTGCACCCGCTGCGGGTCGCCCGCCCCGGGAACCGTCCAGGCGAACAGGTCGCCGGTCAGCAGCACGCCACGCTCGGGCAGGAACGCCCAGGTGGCGTCCTCGGTGTCACCGCGGGCGTGCGTGAGCTCGAAGGAGACGTCTCCCAGCGAAAGCGACAGCCGGTCGCGGTAGGTCAGGTCGGGCAGCCGCTGCGGCGGCGGCCAGACCAGCCGGGGGAAGCCCCGCTCGCGCAGGTCGACGACCGCGTTGTAGCCGGCCGTCCTGGCCTGCCGGGTGAGCCTGCGGGCCAGCCCCTCCTGCGCCACGACCAGCGGGCGGGTGCCCGGTTCGGCGTCGAACTCCTCGATGCCGCTCAGCCTCTCGGCGCGGCTGCGCGAGAAGATCGCGTATTTGAGCGGCTCGACCGACCACTTCCTGATCGCGCGGTACGACTGCGGGGCCTCATGTGCGTCGCCGGTGTCGAAGAGGCCCAGCCCTTCCTCGCCGCGGACCACGTACACGTTGCCGCACGCCGGCCACATCGCCACGCCGTAGGCGATCTCCTGCACCCCGTCTCGGCGCAGCTCGGCATAGGGCACGTCCTCCGGGCGCACCGAACCACGCCAGACCTCGTCGGCGTACGAGAGGATCGGTGATTCCATGGTCAAGAGCCTGATCCTCCGGGCGGACGGTGCCCAGTAGGGAGATCCCTAATGTCCGCGCCGGCCCGCCGGGGTCTCCGCGTTCCAGCTCGCGAGAAGGTCCAGGGCGCGTTTCGAGGACGAGCCGGGTTCGGCGGTGTAGACGAAGAGCGTCGTGTCCGGGTCTCCGGGCAGGGAGAGGGTCTCGTACTCGACGGTCAGCTCGCCGACGAGAGGGTGCCGCAGACGCTTGGAGCCGTGGGTGCGCTGGTGGACGCGGTGCTGCTCCCACCAGTGGGCGAACTCACGGCTGTGCTCGCGCAGGTCTGTGATGAGTGCGACGGTGGCCTGGTCGTCCGGGTCGCGGCCCGCGTCGAGCCGAAGGCTCTCGACCGCGGCGCGCGCCTGGACGTCCCAGTCCACGAACAGCGACCGGGCGCCGTCGTCGAGGAACATCCATCGCGCGTAGTTGCGCTGCCGGGGCGGCAGCCGGTCGAAGTCCGTGAACAGCGCTTTCGCCATCGCGTTGGCGGCGAGCACGTCGGTGCGGCGGCCGAGGACGAGGGCTGGCTCGCCGTCGAGGGCGTCGAGGAGCTGGTAGAGCCCGGGGCGCACACGCTGGACGCCGCGGGCCCGGTGCCGGACGGGGGCCGCGGTCATCCCGATGAGGTCGTGCAGATGCGCGCGTCCGGCGTCGTCGAGCCCGAGGGCGCGTCCGACGGCCTCGACGACGGACGGCGAGGGGGTGATGCGCCGGCCCTGTTCCAGGCGTGCGTAGTAGTCGGTCGAGACTCCGGCCAGGAAGGCGACCTCCTCGCGGCGCAGGCCCGGGACCCGTCGCACGCGGCCGTCGGAGGGCAGGCCGGCCCGTGCCGGGTCGACCTGGCTGCGGGCACGTCTCAGGAAGTCGGCGAGTTCACGGTTGGTTCCGGTCACGAATCCAGTCTCTCGTCCGCCGCGCGTTCCTGACTGGTCCTGTGCGTCCTAGGTTTCCCGGTGCGCGGTCGCGCCGGGCCCGATATGGACGTCCGCGGCGGATCGCGGTGGATGAAGCTGGAGCCGTGCCGGTCCCGGGGGCTTCCCGGCCGGCGCCACTTGCGACCTCCGAAAGGATCACCATGAGCTTCCCGGCGGATCGACCGGCTACGTGGTTCGTGACCGGCACCTCCCGCGGCCTCGGCCTCGAACTGGTCAGGCGGCTACTGGAGCGCGGCGACCAGGTCGCCGCGACGACGCGGTCGCCGGAGCGGCTGCTCGCCGCACTCGGTGACGGGACCGGGACCTCGCGCCTCCTCCCGCTCACCGTCGACCTGCGTGACGAGGCGGCGGTCAGGCGTGCGGTCCGGGAGACCACCGGGCGCTTCGGCGGCCTGGACGTCGTCGTCAACAACGCGGGCTACGGTTTCCTGGCCGCGGTGGAGGAGACCAGCGACCGCGAGGTCCGCGACATGCTCGACGTCCAGGTCGTGGGCGTGTGGAACGTGCTGCGCGCCGCCCTGCCGATCCTCCGCGAGCAACGCGGCGGTCACATCGTCAACGTGTCCTCGATCCTGGGCCTGACCGCTGTCGCGGGCTGGGCTCTCTACTGCGCCGGGAAGTTCGCGCTGGAGGGGCTGAGCGAGGCGCTCGCCGCCGAGGTGGCGGACTTCGGCGTCCAGGTCACCATCGTCGAGCCCGGCTACTTCCGCACCGAGTTCCTCACCCCGGACTCCATCGCCCTGCCTGCCGAGACGACCGCGCACTACCCGGCCATCCGTGAGATGACCCTCGACCACCTCAAGTTGCAGGGCAGCCAGCTCGGCGACCCGGTCAAGGGCGCCCGCGCGATCATCGACCGGGTCCTGGCCGGGGAAGGCCCGCTGCGGCAGCTGCTCGGTTCGGACGCCCACTCCTACGCCGTGGCCAAGGTCGAGGCCCTGCGGGCGAATGTCGAGGCCGCCGCCCTCAGCGCCCCGGCCACCGACTTCCCCGCCGCCTGACGCCCGTAATCGCCCCGGGGGACACGCAGGTGGACAGGGGACTCGTCACAGCTCGCCGCGTTCGACGGCCAGGGCGAGCTCGACACGCGACCGCAGGCCGGTCTTCGCGTACACGCGGGTGAGATAGACCTCCACGGTCTTGCGGCTGTAGTGCAGCTCCTCGGCGATCTGGGGGTTGCTCAGCCCGTCGGCGACCAGTTCGATGACGCGGCGCTCGCCGGGGGTGAGGTGACCCGCCGGTTCGGGGACCAGCCCGGCCGCACGCAGGCGGCGCTCCGACAGGGCCGCCCAGGGCGCGGCGCCGAGCCGGGTGAAGATCGCATGCGCGCGGGGGAGCTGCGCGGTGTCGCCGAGCGCGCCGAGGACCAGCCGGGCCCGGGCCTCCTCGAACGGCAGGCCGTCCGCGCGGGACTGCTCCAGCGCCGCGCCCGCCCGCGCGCGGTCGCGGAACGCCCAGCCCACCGCCAGGTCGGCGGCGAGCCGGGCCCGGGGCGTGCCGTTGGCCGACCGCTCCTCCAGCCGGGAGGCCGCCGCCCGGCAGCCCGCGTCGTCGCCCGCTCCTCCCGCCACCAGCACCTTGATCGCCAGAGCCCGGTGCACCACCTCGGGCACGTCGCACGCGAGGGCGTCGTCGAGCTCGCGCCGCGCGGCGGCGATGTCGCCGCGGGCGGCCGCCAGGCGGGCGTGGAACACGCACCGCATGCCCTGCTGCAGGGCCGAGCCGGGCGGCGGCTCGGCGAGGACCCGGGCGGCCTCGTCGAGCCTGCCCTGGTCGAGCAGGATGTCCAGTTCCATGTTGCGCAGGAGGGCCAGGTTCTCCAGCAGGCCCGCCTCGGCCAGGGCCCGGGCCGCGACCGCGATCTCCTCCAGCGCCCGGGCCCACTCGCCGCTCATCCGCCGGATCACGGCCATGGTCCGCACGTGCTGCCCGGCGATGTCGTGCCAGCCGAGGCCGCGGTGGATCTGCTCGGCCTGGTCGAGCACGTCGACGGCGCGCGAGCGCAGCCCGGCGATCGCCAGCACGTGCGCCGCCGACTCCAGCGACGCGAGCCGGGCGCCCGGCGGCAGCGCGGCGGCGAAGGTGAGCAGGTCGTCGACCGCTCGCCGCGTCTCGGTCCAGTCGCCCTGGACGAGCGCGTGGATGGCCAGATAGCCGACCGTGATCGCGCGGTCCTGCGGCGGGCAGTCGGCCAGGCCCTCCCAGGCCCTCCGGGCGGACTCCCGGCTGGGACGGCCCATCTCCGCGCTGATCACCGCCTGCTGCGCGAGCAGCGCCGAGGCGTCGTCGGCCTTAGGGATCTGGCGGCGGGCCACGTCGAGGGCCACCTCGTACCAGCCCATCACGTGGGCCGCGCCGACCGCGGTGTACGCCGCACGGGTGTGGCGGCGGCCGGGGGGCAGGACGGCGAGCGCCCGCTGCGCGGAGTTCAGCGCCAGCGCGGGCCGCGATCCCTTCCAGTACGCGAGCGCCTGCCTGGCCAGCAGCTCACCGGGCTGCGGGGACAGCTCGGCGGCCTTGCCGTACCAGTGCGCGGCCGACAGCGGCGCGGTCCAGCGGGTCAGTTCGGCGGCCCGCAGCACCGCGGGCAGGACCTCGACGGCCGGGCCCGCCTCGGCCTTGTGGGTGGCCCACTCCAGGACCCGCCTGGTGCCGGTCAGCCCCTCCCGTTCGAGCATGTCGGCGATGCGGCGGTGCACCTCACGCCGGCCGGACGCGCCGAGGTCGTCGTAGAGCGCCTCGGCCACGAGCGGGTGGGCCAGTGCGTAGCCGTCGCCGTTCTCCGTGACCACGCCATCCCTGACCAGCGCGTCGAGAGCGCGTTCCGCCCGGGGCGGGTCGAGCCCGGCGAGTTCGGCGAGCGCCGTGAGGCCGGCAGTCTCCCTCGTGCGCGACAGCGCGGCCAGCACGCGGGCGAGGTCGCGTCCGCCCCGGTCCCGCTGGAACAGCCGGCTCAGGATCGCGCCGCGCCGCGCCCCCGGGTCGGCCGAGCGCACCGCACCGCCCTGCACCAGGGCCAGCACGGCCTCCTGCACGAACCACGGGTTGCCCCGGCTCGCGACGTGGATACGCCGCAGGACGGTGTCGCTCGGCGTACGGCCGAGCAGCGTGCCGACCAGGTCCGCGATCTCGGCCATGGTGAGCGGCTGGAGCCGGACGGACAGGTCCACGTCGAGCGGGGGAGGGTGGCGGGCGGTGCCGAGGATCGCGACGGCGTCGTGACGGCGTGGCAGGGCCCGCAGCACGCTCAGCGTGTCGGCGTCGGCCAGGTGCAGGTCGTCGATGGCGAGGAGGGTCGGACCGGGCAGCGACTCCAGCAGCCGGGCGGCCATCGCGCCGGGCGCGGCGGCGGGGTGTCCGAGCGCGGCATGGTCGATCGCGTCGAGCAGGTCGGACAGCACGTCGGCAGCCTCTCCGCGCAGCGCCCCGAGCGCCTCGACGAGGGGGGCGTAGGCGCGCCCGCCGTCCAGCTCGCGGGCCTGGCCGCGCAGCACGTGGTAGCCCTTGAGCCG
>NZ_JBFAOO010000186.1:0-14296 GCF_040675265.1 Microbispora sp. NPDC049633 | reverse complement strand
GGCCGGCCTGCGCGGCGGGCGCGGCGGGCGCGACCGGCGCGGCGGGCGCGGCGGGTGTGGGGCGGGGGGACGGCGCGGGGGGTGCCGGAGGCACCGCGGGAATGGAACCCGTGGGGGTGTCGGCGATCACCCGAAGTATCGCGGCGGCGCGCTCGGGCGTGAGGCGCGCGGTGTGGTCCTTCTCCAGCAGCCCGTCCAGGACCTGCCGCAGCGGCCCGGCCTGTCTGGGCGGGTCGGCCTTCTCCGTCATCAGCGCGGCCAGCGTCTCGCCCACGGTCGCCCGTTCGTACGCCGGCCGCCCCTCGACGGCGAAGTACAGCGTCGCGCCGAGCGACCACAGGTCGGACTCGGGGCCGGTGTACTCGCCCCGGGCCCGCTCGGGGGCGGTGTAACCCGGAGAGCCGATCACCATGCCGGTCTGGGTGAGCGCGTTGTCGCCCAGGGCCTTGGCGATGCCGAAGTCGGTCAGCACCACCCTGCCCGTCTCGGTGAGCAGCACGTTCGCCGGCTTGACGTCACGGTGCAGGATGTTCTGCGCGTGCGCGGCGCGCAGCGCGCCGAGCAGGTCGTAGCCGATCTCCGCCACCAGGCGCGGCGGCAACGGTCCCTCCTCGTCGATCACCTGTTCCAGTGGGCGTCCTTCGACGAGCTCCATGATGATCCACGGGATGCCGTCGGACACGATCACGTCGTGGATGGTGGCGACTGAGGGATGGCTGACGCGCGCGGCCATGCGACCCTCGCGCATCATGCGTTCGCGCAGCTCCTGACGTTGCCGCGGGCTGAGCGAGGGGTCCTGGCGGATCTCCTTGACCGCGATCTCCCGGCCCAGCGACCGGTCGTACGCACGCCAGACGGTGCCCATGGTGCCCCGGCCGATTCGGGTGCGCAGCTCGTAGCGGTCGGCGAGCAGCGGCGAATGCTGTTCCGGCATAGTTAGAAAGATAGCGATTCCGTCTTGAAAATCGCTTTCCGGTTACTTGATGAAGATTCTGGGCCAATACCGGCGGGGCAGCAGGATCTTGATCATCTTCGCCACGTGCCGCATCACCGGGATGCGCACGACGTGGTGGAGGGCGGGCTCCGACGGCTTGCGGTGCAGGCCCTCGCTCGGCCGCCGGCGCGGGGACGGCACGGCCGGCATCTCCCGGTGGCGGTGGCCGGACTGCCCGTACTGCGGATGCGGGCCGCTGAACGAGCCACTGTGGGAGCCGCTGTAGGGGCCGCTGTGGGAGCCGGTGGAGGAGCCGCTGTGCCGGTGGAGTTGGCCACTCTGGCCGAACTGCCCGTACGGCCCCGACTGCCCGCGCGAGCCGTACAGGTCGTACGGTCCCGACTGCCCACGGGAGCCGTACAGGTCGTAGCGTCCCGAGGCGTACGAGTCGTACGGGTGGGGCTGGCCGTACTCCGCCGGCCGGTACGGCTGGCCGTACGGACCCGGCTGCCGGTGGGGTCCCGAGTCGCGGTCGCGCGGGGTCACCTTGGGCGTGGGGCGCGACTCGGCGCGGTGCTGCCCCCGCTGGCTGCGCTGCGACGGCTTGCGGGTCTCGGGGGCCGTGGGCTGCGGGGCGGTCGGCGGCGGCGTGGGCCGGCCGGCCCGCAGCGGGGAGGCGTAGGGGTCCTCGGCCGAGCCTCCGGCGGCGATCCTGGACAGCGCGTGGGCCGCGCGGACGCCGTCGAGCCTGGCCGCGGGGTCGATCTGGAGCAGGCCGCGCAGGACCGGGGCGAGCGGGCCTGCCTTCTCCATGGGGATGGGAGCACCGCTGGTCAGGGCCGCGAGCGCGGCCGCCGCCGTCCGGCGGCCGTGGAGGCCGCGGCCCTCGACGGCGGTGTAGAGGGTCGCGCCCAGCGACCACAGGTCGGCCGCGGGGCTCGCCTTGTCGCCGAGGACGCGCTCCGGGGCGATGTACCCGGCGGAGCCGAGGACGATCCCGGCCTGGGTGATGGAGGCGTCGCCCTCGAGGGCGGCCAGCCCGAAGTCGGTCAGCACCGCCCGGTCGTCGTCGGTCACCAGCACGTTGCTGGGCTTCACGTCGCGGTGCAGGATGCCCTTGGCGTGGACGGCGCGCAGCGCGCCGAGCACCTGCCTGCCGATGTCGGCCACCCGGCGTGGCGGCAGCGGGCCCTCCTGGCGGATGAGCTCCTCCAGCGAGCGCGCCCTGAGCAGCTCCATCACGATCCAGGGACGGTCGTCCTCGGTGATGACGTCGAAGACCGTGATGACCGAGGGGTGGGCGACCATGGCGGTCGCCCGGCCCTCGCGTTCGGTGCGCGCGCACAGCTCCGCCCGCAGGTCCTCGTCCAGGACCAGCGGGAGGCGCACCTCCTTGACAGCCACCTCGCGGTCGAGCAGCTCGTCACGCGCGCGCCACACAGTGCCCATCCCGCCGCGCCCGACCGGCTCGATCAGCCGATAGCGCGCGGCTAACAGGTATCCGGACGGCGCACGCATGAGTGGCAGCTTACCGATTTGTGTAGTGCGACCTGTAGAGACCATGCCGGGAAATTGTTGAGATCTTCTGTCAAAGATCCTGACAACCTCCCCGCAGGGTCAGCGTCGTCCGATGGTAAGGACGGGGCCGGTCGTATCGGTGAAAAAGTCGTCGCCCTTGTCGTCCACGACGATGAATGCGGGAAAGTCCACGACCTCGATCTTCCAGACCGCCTCCATGCCGAGCTCCGGATATTCCAGGACCTCGACCTTCTTGATGCAGTCCTGGGCCAGCCGGGCGGCCGGGCCGCCGATGGAGCCGAGGTAGAAGCCTCCGTACTTCTGGCACGCGTCCGTCACCTGCTTGGACCGGTTGCCCTTGGCCAGCATCACCATCGAGCCGCCGGCCGCCTGGAAGCGCTCGACGTACGAGTCCATCCGCCCGGCCGTGGTGGGGCCGAAGGAGCCGGACGCGTAGCCCTCGGGGGTCTTGGCAGGACCGGCGTAGTAGACGGCGTGGTCCTTCATGTACTGCGGCATGTCCTCGCCGGCGTCGAGCCGTTCGGCGATCTTGGCGTGGGCGATGTCGCGGGCCACGACGAGGGGGCCGGTGAGCGACAGCCGGGTCTTGACCGGATGCCTGCTCAGCTCGGCGAGGATCTCCGGCATCGGGCGGTTGAGGTCGATGCTCACCACGTCGCCGCCGAGGTGCTCGTCCGTCGTGTCCGGGAGGAACCGGGCGGGGTCTGTCTCCAGCTGTTCGAGGAAGACCCCCTCCGGGGTGATCTTCGCCAGGGCCTGCCGGTCCGCGCTGCAGCTCACCGCGATGGCGACCGGGCAGGACGCGCCGTGCCTCGGCAGCCGGATGACCCGCACGTCGTGGCAGAAGTACTTGCCGCCGAACTGCGCGCCGATGCCCAGCTTCTGGGTCAGCTCGAAGACCTTCTTCTCCATCTCCAGGTCGCGGAAGCCGTGCCCGCTGGGCGAACCCTCGGTGGGGATGGAGTCGAGGTAGCGGGCCGAGGCGTACTTCGCCGTCTTCAGGGCGTACTCCGCGCTGGTGCCGCCCACGACGATCGCCAGGTGGTACGGCGGGCAGGCGGCGGTGCCGAGCGAGCGGATCTTCTCCTCCAGGAAGGCGAGCATGCGCTTCTCGTTGAGCACCGCCTTGGTCTCCTGGTAGAGGAACGACTTGTTGGCCGAGCCGCCGCCCTTGGCCATGAACAGGAACTTGTACTCGTCCGGGTGGCCGTTCGGGTCCTCGGCGTACAGCTCGATCTGGGCCGGCAGGTTGGAGCCGGTGTTCTTCTCGTCCCACATCGTCAGCGGGGCCATCTGCGAGTAGCGCAGGTTGAGCCGGGTGTAGGCGTCGTACACGCCGCGGCTGAGGTGCTCGGGGTCGCGCCCGTCGGTGAGCACATGGCGGCCGCGCTTGCCCATGACGATCGCGGTGCCGGTGTCCTGGCACATCGGCAGCACTCCGCCGGCCGAGATGCTCGCGTTCTTGAGCAGGTCGAGGGCGACGAAGCGGTCGTTGCCGCTCGACTCAGGGTCGTCGACGATCTTGCGGAGCTGCGCGAGGTGGGACGCCCGCAGGTAGTGCGAGATGTCGTGGATCGCGGTCTCGGTGAGCAGCCGCAGGGCCTCGGGCTCGACCTCGAGGAACCTGCGCCCGGCCGCCTCGGTGACCCGCACCCCCTCGGTGGTGATCAGGCGGTATTCCGTCTCGTCCGGTCCAAGCGGGAGCAGGTCGGTGTAGTCGAACTCCGGCATCGTCCTCGGTTCCTCGTGGTCTGCCTGGTCGGGCGCGCCCGCCCCGCGGGCCGCCCATGGTCTTCGCACAGCGTACGGCGCGCGGGCCGTGGTCATCATGTCCGGGCTATGAGTAGCTTTTGAATAAGTTCATACTGACCATTCGAGCACAAAGGGGGATAATTGAGACATAGAGAGGGGAGGGGCCATGGACGGTGGAGTATGGGTCATGGTCATATTCGCTATCGGCATCCTCGTGGCCCTGGCGGTGTCGCTGCTCACGCTCGTGCTGCGGCAGGTCAAGGACGGCGACATCCTCTGGTGGACCCCTCCCGGCGCGAGGCGGCCCTCCGGTGAGTGGCCGCCGCCGAGCGAGGCCGCGGACCAGGTCAGGGCATCTCGCGAGCCGCGACCCGAAGCGGCGGACCAGGCGAGGGCGAACGGAGCCCGAGGGCGATCCCGCTGATCACGAGGGCCGCTCCGGCCAGGTCGGCAGCGGAGGGGACGGCGACGCCCAGGAGGGCCGCCGTGGCGATCGCGCCCACGGGGATCATCCCGGCGAACAGCCCGGCCCGGTCCGCGCCCAGCCGGGGCAGCGAGCGGTACCACAGGAAGAACGCCACGGTCGTCACCACCAGGGCGAGGTAGGCCAGACCGGCCGCCTCCGCGGCGGTCGGCACGCGCAGCACCTGACGGCCGTCCAAAGCGACGCCGGCGACCAGCAGGAACGGCACCGCGAGCGCGGCCGACCAGGCCGACACCCTGACGGGCCCGATCAGCGGCAGCAGCGGCAGAGCCAGCAGCGAGAAGCAGAGCTCGCAGGCCAGGGCGCCCAGGGACCACAACAGCCCGGCCGTGTTCCCGCTGCCGGCGCCGGTCGCCAGGACCGCGCAGGCGGCCACGACCAGGCCCGCCGCCACGACGCGCGGCGACGGACGGCCGCCCGTCGCGGCCGGCCCCACGAGGGCGAGCGCCAGCGGCACCGCGCCGAGGACGATGCCGGGCAGCGCGGGCCCGGCCGCCCGGGTCGCCTCGATGACGCAGATGTTGAACACCACGAGCCCGGTCAGCGACAGCGCGCCGAGCAGTCCCCACTGGCGTGGCCGCAGCCGTACCGGGCCGAGGCCGCGCACCCGGGCGGCGGCGAGCAGGATCACGGCGGCCAGGGCGTAGCGGAGCGCCTGGCCGCCGTAGACGGGATAGTCGGCGATGACGTCCGAGACGGCCGCGAGCGTCCCCACGAGGAACATCGCTCCGGCGGCGCCGGCGACATGAGTGTTCATGTCTGGCGATGCTAGGAAGGCTTTGGTCCTCGCGACCGGTCCAATCATGGCGCGTTATCGTGGACCAATGGCCGATCTTCACCTTGTGGTCGACAGGGCCGCGGGCGGACTCGCCGCGCAGATCGCCCGTGAGGTGCGGGAGGCGGTCCGGTCCGGCCGGCTCGCCCCCGGCGTCCGCCTGCCCGCCACCCGCGATCTCGCCCGTGATCTCGGCCTGTCGCGCGGCGTGGTGGTCGAGGCGTACGAGCAACTGGTGGCCGAGGGCGTCCTCGAGTCCAGGACGGGCGCCGGCACCCGGGTCGCGGCGGGGGCGGGGCGGCAGGCCGCCGAGCGGACTCCGGAGGATCGGGAGGGGTGGCCCCACTACGGTCATCGGCCCACCTCGCCCGACCTCGGCACCTTCCCCCGGCAGGCCTGGCTCGCCGCCGTCCGCCACGTCCTGGCCACGCTGCCGAACGACGCGCTCGACTACGGCGACCCGGGCGGGGTGCCCACCCTGCGCCGCGAACTGGCCGCGTACCTCGGCCGGGTGCGCGCGGCGGACGCGCCCCCGGACCACGTCGTGATCGTGACCGGGGTGGCCCAGGGGCTCAGCCTCGCCGTGCAGGCGCTGGTGCGGGAGCGGGGCCGCAGGATCGTCCTGGCCGTCGAGGACCCGACGAGCACGCGTCAGCTTCCGCTGCTGCGGCGGGCCGGAGCGGACATCGTGCCCGTGCCCGTCGACCGGGAGGGGATCGTCGTCGGGGCCCGGCCCCGCGACGCCGACGCCGTGCTGGTGACCCCGGCGCACCAGTACCCGACCGGCGTCGTCCTGTCCCCGGCCCGCCGCGCCGCGCTGATCGACTGGGCGGGCCGCACGGGCGCCCTCGTGCTCGAGGACGACTACGACGCCGAGTTGCGCTTCGACCGCGACCCGGTCGGGTGCCTGCAGGGCCTCGCGCCCGACCGGGTCGTGCTCTCGGGCAGCGTGAGCAAGGCCCTCGCGCCGGGGCTGCGGCTCGGCTGGGTCGCGGCGCCCCCGCGTGTCGCCCATGCCGTACGGCTCGCGCGCGGGGAGTTCGACCTCGGCTCGCCGGTCATCGACCAGTACGCGTTCGCCCACCTCATCGCCGTCGGCGCGTACGACCGGCACCTGCGCCGCATGCGCCGCGAGTACCGGCGGCGCAGGGACGCCCTGGTCCGCGCCCTGGCCGAGCACCTTCCCCGCGTCGCGGTGCACGGCATCTCGGCGGGGCTGCACCTGTACGCCGAGCCGGACGGCGATCCCTCCGGCCTGGTGGCGGCCGCCCGCGCCGCCGGCCTGTCCGCCGAGGTCGTGACGCCGGCCCACGGGCCGCGGGGGTTGGTGATCGGCTTCGCCCGCCTGCCCGCCCACCGGGTGGCCGAGGCCGTCCGCGCCCTCGCCGCCACGCTCCCGGCTACAGCTAGGACGTGAGGGGGGCCGTCGTGGGCGCCGGGCGGGCCGTACGGGGCTGGAAGCCGCGCGCGAGCAGGATGATCGCGGCGGCGAGCACGAGCGGAGCGGCGAAGGCGACGCGGAAGCCGGCGGCGTCCGCGACGCCTCCGACGAGCGCTGCCCCCACGATGAAGCCCACGTAGTTGAACATGTTGACCCGGGCGATCGCCACGCCGGTGCCCGCCGGGTCGAGGCGGCCGGCCGCGGAGAACGACTGCGGGGCGACGACCGACAGGCCGATCCCGGTGAGGGCGAAGCCCGCGATCGCCAGCGGCACGGACGGCGCGGCCACGATCGCGACGAAGCCCAGCGTCGCGACGGCGCCCCCGGCGCGCACGATCGCCGCCGGGCCCCACCTGCGCACCGCGAGGTCGCCGCCGACGCGCACCAGGAACGTCGTGAGCTGGTAGGCCCCCAGAGCCAGCGGGATCACGGTCGCCGAGGCGTGCAGGACCTTGTCCATGAAGACGGTCCCGAAGTTGGAGACCGACGAGTCGCCCACGTAGAGGAACGCCATCGCGAGGCAGAGGGGGATGATCGGGCGCCACGCGACCCCGGCCGGCTTGCCGCCGTCCGCTTGCTCGTCGCGGACGGCGGGCGCGCGGTGTTCCTCCTGCGGCCGGTAGAGCCAGAGGGAGGACAGGACGGCGAGCGCGGCGGCCGGGACGAGGGCGATCGTGAACGTGACGGGCAGGCCGAGGCCGAGCGTGGCCGCCGCCGAGGCCCACAGCGACCCGATGACCGCCGCGACGCTCCACAGCGCGTGGAACCCGGTGAGCACCGCCCGGCCGTACTCCCGCTCGACCGCGACGCCCTGCATGTTCATGCCGGCGTCCACCCCGCCCAGGCCGAGGCCGAACAGGACGTTGGCCGCGACCAGCATGGGGATGTTCGTGGCGAGACCCGCGAGCACGACGGCGGCGCAGGCGAGCGGCTGCACCAGACGCAGGATCAGCCGGCTGCCCCACCGCGACGCGGCGGCGCCGGCGAGCGCGCTCCCGGCCCCCGCGATGACCGGGACCACCAGGAGCAGGATGGTCAGCTCGCCGTCCGTCAGGCCGTGCTTCTTCTGCAACGCCGCCACCTGGGTGAGCAGCGTGGCGAAGGTGAGGCCCTGGACGAAGAACACCGCGAACGTGGCGAGCCGGGCCTGCCTGTCGCGAGGAGTGGGCCGAGGAGTGGACACCGTGCCCTCTGCTGACACCGCGGGCCTCCGGAACATGAGGGGGGTTCAAGTTTTGGCCAGCGTAGGAGCAGCCACCCGCCCGGTCAATGGGGTACGCCGGTCAGGGCCTGCCGCCTGCTTCGCGTGCCGCCACCCAGGCGGCGACCTGGGCCCGCGAGGCGAAGCCGAGCTTGTCCAGGATGTGCTCGACGTGGCCCTCCACCGTGCGTTGCGAGATGACGAGGGCCGAGGCGATCTCCTTGTTGCTGCGTCCCTGGGCGACCAGATCGGCGATCTCCCGTTCCCGCCGGGTGAGCGGGGACGGCTCGGCCGAGGGGACCACCGTCTCGGGCCTCGCGGGTCCGGCCCCTGCGGCCGTTTCGTCCGGGTGCGCGGGCCCGCCCTCGGCCCGGTCGCCGAGCGCCTCTTCGATCACCTCGTCCGGCGTCAGCCGCTGCCCTTTGCGGGTCTCGCGGCTCAGGCCCCGGTCGCCCAGATTCGTACGGAGTTCGTCCAGGCACCGCTCGTGGAACTCGGCGAACCGCTTGTCGCGGCTGGGCACCAGTCCGACCCTGCGGCCGATCTCCTCCGAGGCCGCGAGCAGCCGGGCGGCATGGGCGTGGCGGCCTCTGCCGGCCTGCACCCAGGCGAGGATCCCCAGATTCGTCGCGATGTTCATCCGGTCGCCGAGGTCGCGGCCGAGCAGGAGGGCTTCGCGCGCCATCGCCAGCGCGCGGTCGTCGTCCCCTCCCTGCCACAGATAAACGGCGAAGATCGTGAAGACCCAGGCCCGGCCGGAGCATTCACCGTGGGCCTCGGTCAGCGCGAGCGCGCGCTGGAACAGCTCCGTGGCGCGGGCCCGGTCGCCGAGGTAGCCGACGCCGGCCGCCAGCGTGATCAGGGCGATCAGCCGGCCGCTCAGGTTGCCGACGGCCTCTTCCTCCTCGACGGCCTGTTCCAGCAGTTCGGCCGCCCTCGCGTAGTCGCCGGCGTAGTGCTCCGCCAGCCCGGCGACGAGGGACGTCTGGGCGAGTGCCTCCGGGTCGCCCAGCCTCTCGGCGAGCGCGCGGCTCTCGGCCAGCAGGAGCCGGCCCCTGGCGGTGTCGCCCTGCGTGAGCACCAGTTCCGCGTCGGCGCACAGCGCCCGCGCCCGCAGGACGGTGGGCGCGGGCGCCGCCCACAGCGTGCGGTCCAGCCAGTGGCGGCCCTCGTTGTAGTACGCGTTGGCCAGCCAGCAGGGGTAGGTCAGGTGAAGCGCCATGCGCAGCCCGCTCTCCGCCTCGCCGGGCTCCTGCAGGCAGAAGTCCATCGCGGCGCGCAGGTTCGCCTGCTCCAGGTCGAGCCGCCTCAACCAGGAGACCTGGTCGGGGCCGAACCACTCGTCGGCCGCCCGCCGCGCCAGCAGGAGATACAGGTCCCGGTGCCGCCGCTGGAGCGACCGGCGCTCCGCGGGCCCGCCGAGACGCTTGCGGCCGAACTCGCGCAGGGTGTCCAGCATGCGGTAGCGGACCGAGCCCGCGTGCTCCTCACGTAGCAGCAGCGACTTGTCCAGCAGCGCGTCGAGCAGGTCGAGCACGTCGTCGCGTTCGATGCCGTCGCCGGTGCACACCGCCTCGACGGCGTCCAGGTCGAAGTGCGAGGGGAAGATCGACAGCCGGGTCCACAGCGTCCGCTCGGCGGCGGGCAGCAGCTGGAAGCTCCAGTCGACCAGCGCGTGCAGGGTCTGCTGCCGCGGCACCGCCGTACTGCTGCCTCCGGTGAGCAGGCGGTAACGGTCGCGCAGGCGCTCGACCAGCGCTTTCACCGACAGGGCCCGCAGCCGCACCGCGGCCAGCTCGATGGCCAGGGGGATGCCGTCGAGCTGGCGGCACAGCTCGGCGACGGCCGCCTGGTTGTCCTCGGTGACGGTGAAACCGGGCAGGACCGCGGCCGCCCGTTCCGTCAGCAGGCTGACCCCGTCGTACAACTCCAGCGACCTGCGGTCGAGCGGCCGGTCCGGCTCCGGGACGGGCAGCGGCGAGATCTTCATCCGGTGCTCGCCGGTGATGCCGAGCGACTGCCGGCTCGTCGCGAGGATGCGCAGTTCGGGAGCCGACCGCAGGAGCCGGTCGGCGAGCACGGCGCAGGCGTCACGCAGGTGCTCGCAGTTGTCCAGCACGAGCAGGGTTCGCTGGGAGGCCAGCACCCGCTCCAGCGCGTTCAGCGGGCAGTTCGCGGCCTCGTCCCGCACGCCCATGGTCGCCGCCACCGTCTCCGCCACGAGCCCGGGGTCGCCGACGGTGCTCAGGTCCACCAGCCAGACGCCGTCGAACGCGCGGCGCTGCTCGGCGGCCGCCCGCAGGGCCAGCCGGGTCTTGCCGACGCCGCCCACTCCCGTGAGGGTCACCAGGCGCGACGCCGAAAGCAGCCGTCTGATCTCGGCCAGCTCGCGTCTGCGGCCGACGAAGCTCGTCAGGTCGGCCGGAAGGTTGCCGACCTGCCGTGTCACCACCCCCGCGACCACCTCCTCACGCTAAGCGGCCACGAAGTCCCCGGTCAACGTCGCCCCTGGTGGGCACCCGACGCCGCGTCGCGTGGTGACCGCCGCGCGAAGACCGCTTACTCTCGATGGTGTGAGCAGCAGCGAGTCCTCAGCCGTGAAGTGGATCTCCGCCTTCCTCTCGCCGCGCACCGCCGACACTCCGGACCCTTCCCTGCTACGGGCGTCCGACGCCGATCGGGAGCGGATCGTCGCGGTGCTCGCGGACGCCGTCACCGACGGGCGGCTCACCCTCGTGGAGCACGAGGAACGGATCGAGCGCGTGTGGGCCGCGCGGACTCTCGGCGAGCTGGCCGAGCTGACCGTCGACCTGCTGCCGCCGGAGAGCCAGCCGTTCCGCATGGACAGCCGTCCCGTCACCGCCTTCTTCCGCACCGAGACCCGCGGCGGCCGGTGGGTCGTGCCCTCCCAGGTGCCGGTGACGTCCCTGGGTGGCACGGTGTCGATGGACCTGTGCGAGGCGCTGCTCCAGTCGCGGCACGTGGTGGTCCAGCTCGCCGTCATGGCCGGCACGGTCAACCTGACGGTCCCCGAGGGCGTGCGGATCGTGACCGCCCCGGACGCCCGCGTCCGGTCGTTCAGGAACGAGGTACGGCTTCCGCCGGGCGCGACCGACTTCGCGCCGGACGCGCCCGTGATCGAACTCGCCGGGTTCGTCTTCGGCGGCAAGGTCGTCGCCCGCTCGCCGAAGCGTCCCCGTCGCCGCCTGTTCGGCCGTTAGACGGCCGTGTCGAAGTTGATGGCGCTGTAGGCGCCGAGCTTCCAGAGCTGGTGCTCGCTCTCGATCTTGCGGATCGTGCCCGACCGCCCCCGCATGACGAGGGAGTGCGTCACCGCCGCGCCGCCCTGGAACCGCACGCCGTGTCCCAGCTCGCCGTCCGTGATGCCCGTGGCGGCGAAGAACACGTCGTCGGAGCGTACGAGGTCGTCGGTGGTGAGCACCTGGTCGAGGTCGAGGCCGGCGTCGAGGGCCTTGCGGCGCTCCTCCTCGTCGCGCGGCCACAGCTTGCCCTGGATGACGCCGCCCATGCACTTGAGGGCGCAGGCGGCGACGATGCCCTCGGGTGTGCCGCCGATGCCGAGCATCAGGTCGACGCCGGTGCCGCTGCGCGCCGCCATGATCGCACCGGCCACGTCGCCGTCGGTGATGAAACGGATCCGCGCGCCGGTCTCCCGGATCTCCTTGACGATCCGCTCGTGCCGCGGCCGGTCCAGGATCACCACGGTGACGTCGGACGGCTTGGCGCCCTTGGCCCGCGCCACGGCGCGGATGTTGTCGCCCACCGGGGCGTTGATGTCCACATGCTCGGCCGCCTGCGGGCCCGTGACCAGCTTCTCCATGTAGAAGACCGCGGACGGGTCGTACATCGAGCCGCGCTCGCCGACCGCGATCACGGAGATCGCGTTGTTCATGCCGAGCGCGCACAACCGGGTGCCGTCGATCGGGTCCACGGCGACGTCGCACTCGGGGCCGGTCCCGTCGCCGACCTCCTCGCCGTTGAACAGCATCGGGGCGTTGTCCTTCTCGCCCTCGCCGATCACCACGACGCCCTTCATCGAGACCGTGTTGATCAGTTGGCGCATGGCGTTCACGGCGGCGCCGTCCGCCCCGTTCTTGTCTCCCCGTCCCACCCAGCGCGCGGCCGCCATCGCCGCCGCCTCGGTCACCCTGACCAGTTCCAGAGCCAGATTGCGGTCGGGTGCGTGTTCCCCCGTCGCCAGAGCGGCCGGTACGTGATCAGCCATTGATCCCCTTTTAGGTAGGTGCCATTCCAGCGATCGTAGTTCGCGACAGCCGTTCTTGTCCGATTGGTCTGGACCTGTTGGGCCAGGTAGGAGGCCATTTGCGGGCGCGGACCCCCGGGACGGACGGCTCGGGGATATCGTCGCCGCATGAGCAGCGACACCGAACGACCAGTGACGATGCGCACGTCGGAGCGGGGCGCGGCGACCCGGGGAGCCCTCCTGGAGGCCGCGAAGGAGACGTTCATCACGAGCGGCTTCGCCGAGGCGGGCGTCACCGACGTCGTGGCCCGGGCCGGCGCCAGCGTCGGCAGCCTCTACCACCACTTCTCCGGCAAGGCCGATCTCTACCTGACGCTGTTCGAGGAGTTCCAGAAGCGGCAGGCCCAGCGCACCCGGCAGGCCGTGCAGGAGGCCCGGGCGGCCGGGGAGACCGACCCGATGCCCCAGTTCCTCGCCGCGGCGCGGGCCTACCTGGAGGGCTGTCTCGCCGAGCGCGACCTCGCCGCGCTCTTCCTGCGCGGCGACGCCCCGCCCGGGTTCGAGGTCATCATGCGCGACCGGCTCCGGCAGTGGGCCAGGCGCACCGCGGCGCTGTTCGAGCACGAGGACGCGCTGGTCGTCGTCGTCACCGGCGCCCTGGCGGCCGTCGTACAGGAGGTGACGCTGTCCGACGATCCGGAGGCGGCCCGCAGGATGGCCGAGGACGCTCTTCGCATCATCGGCGTTATTCGGCATCCGTGACGGCCGGTACGGCCACCGCCCGCTCCACCGGCTAGGCTCGCGTCACGTGGGACGATTCACCCAAGGACTGTACGGTTACGCGTTCGCGCTCTTCGTCTGCCTCGCCGGCGTCGGCGTGTTCCTGCTCATCACGCCGCAGAGCCGAACCGAGCACATCCCGCGGGTGGACTTCTCGATCGACCAGGTCAACGCGGCGCGCACCGCGCCGTACGAGGTCGTCGCCCCGAACCGGGTCCCGGACAACTGGGTGCCCAACAGCTCCTCCCTGACCCAGAAGAACGGCGTCGTGACGTGGCGGCTGGGGTTCGCGACCGCCAAGCGGCAGCACGCCATGCTCGCGCAGAGCGACGAGCGGCCGTCCGCGGACTTCGTCAACCGCATGGCCAACACCGACAAGCCCGGCGGAAGCCGTCAGATCGACGGCGTGACCTGGGAGGAGCGGTTCCGCCAGGACAAGAACCAGCGGACGCTGGTCCGCGTCTTCCCCGACCACGCGGTGGTCGTCACCGGATCGGCCGACTGGGACGAGCTGACCGCCCTCGTCCGGACCCTCGCCCCCCAGGCCAAACCCTCTCCGGCGCCGTCAGCGGGCTGATCCGGGAGCCGGGCTGACGGCCGCCAGCAGATTCGCGACCAGCGGGCTCCGGTCGTCCTCGTGCCAGCCGACGGCGACCCGGGTACGCGCGCCGGACTCGACCGTGCGGAAGGCCACCCCCTTGAGGCGGACGCGCCGGATGCTCGCCGGGGCCAGGCCGACGCCAAGGCCGGCTTCCACGAGGGCGCACACCGTCTGCCATTCCACCGCGCGCTGCGCGACCCGCGGTGTGAAGCCCGCCGCCGCGCACAGGCCGACGATCTGGTCGTGCAGTCCCGGCCCCGCCGCGCGGGGCAGAAGCACGAAGGGCGAGCCCGCCAGCTGCGCGAGCCGTACGGACCGCTGGGCGGCCAGCGGGTGCGCGGACGGCAGCACGGCCACGAAGGGCTCGGTGAGCACCGTCCGGAAGTTCAGGCCGGGCTCGTCCGCGGGGGGCTCGCGCAGCAGGCCGACATCGATGGTCTTGTCGCGCAGTGCGGTGATCTGCGGCGCGGTGGTCATCTCGTGGATGTCCAGGCGGACGTCGGGGTAACGCCGCCGGAACGCACGCAGCAGTCCGGGCAGGACGGTCAGGGCGGTGGAGGCGGC
>NZ_JBFAOO010000185.1:0-14487 GCF_040675265.1 Microbispora sp. NPDC049633 | reverse complement strand
CGGCGGTCCCGCGCGCAGCGCCGCCGCGACCACGGACGCGGTGAGCAGGCCCATGCCCAGGCCGAGCCCGAGGAGCGCGGGGAGGAGCGCCGCGTAGGGGCCGGTGGGGGTGACCAGCCACAGGCAGGCGGCGCCGGACGCGCCGAGCAGCAGCCCGCCCAGCATCGGGAGCCGGGGTCCGAAGCGGGCGGCGAGCCGCCCGGTGAACGGCGCGCACAGCGCGAGAGGGGCGAACAACGGCAGCAGCATGACCCCGGCGGACAGGGCGTCGTGGTGGCGGACACCCTGGAGATACAGGGTGACGACGAAGACGATGCCGATCCCCACGAAGTTCATCAGGGCGGCGACGGCGTTGGCCCCGACGAAGCGGGAGTCGCCGACGACGGACGGCGGGAAGAGGGGCTCGGGAGCCCGGCGCTCCCACCAGGCCAGGGCGGCCGCACCGAGCACGGCGACCACGGCGGCTCCCGCCGTCTGGGCCGAGACGCCCGCGTGGCCGTACGCGATGGCGCAGTAGGCGAGGGCGAGCAGGGCGACGGCCGCGGCGAGCACCCCGGGGACGTCCAGCCGCCGGCCGGATGAGGGTTCGTCCCCGCGGACGCGGCGGAGGGTGAGCACGATGGCGACCACGACGACGGGCAGGTTGACGAGGAAGACCGAGCGCCAGCCGGCGAGGGTGACGAGCAGGCCGCCGAGCACCGGACCGCATGGCAGCGCCAGCGCGGACACGCCCGCCCAGATGCCGAGGGCGCGGGCCTGTTCGGCACGTTCCGGAAAGGTCCTGTCGACCACGGCGAGGGTGCTGGGCAGCAGCAGCGCGGCGGCGAAGCCCTGCAGGGCGCGGGCCGCGACCAGCGTGCCGATGCCGGGGGCGAGACCGCACAGCAGGGAGGCGGCGCCGAAGAGGGCGAGCCCGGCGACGGCGACGGTACGGTGTCCGATCCGGTCTCCCACGACGCCGGCGGCGAGCAGGCACGCGGCGAGCACGACCGTGTAGGAGTCGACGACCCACTGCATACCGGGCAGGCCGGTGCGGAGGTCCGAGCCGATGTGCGGCAAGGCGACGTTGACGACGGTCACGTCGAGTTGCACGAGGAACATGCCGGCGCACATCACGACGAGGACCGTCCGGCGCCCTCGGGGCGGGGCGCCCTGGCCGGTCGTGGGAGGAGGAGTTCCCGTCGATGACATACCTCATCGTTGCCCGCGGTGACTTCGGCCGGCGCCGAAGCGTGGCGGCACGCCGATCACATCGCCGCCTCGGCGGGGCCGGCTCCCGCCGCGAGCACGGATGGCGCGGTATTCGGGCCCCTGCCGCGCGGGCCGATACCGGCTCCCTCCTCAGGGATGGGCGCGGAGGGCCTCGAGGAGCCAGGCGAAGTCGTCCGCGTGGGACGGCTTGGGCTCCCGGCCGTTGATCACGGCCATGAGACGCCGGTAACGCTCGGCCTCGGTGAACAGGCCGGCCTCCAGACGCTCCCTGACGGCCGCCCGGCCGGCGGCGTCCATGTCGCCGAGCAGGCGGGCGACGACCTCGGCGGCCTCGGGCGATTGCGGGCGCACGCCTTTCTCGCGCGCCTCCCCGGCGGCCCAGGCGACCTTCTTGGCGAACCACATGAAGGCCCCCGGCTCCTGTCCCGCCCGGCCGCGGGTGTTCTGCTCCACCACCTCGCGCATGCGCCGCCGGAAGTCCGGGTCGCGCACGAGCCCGGCGAGCTCCACCCAGGCGTCCACCTGCTCGGGCGTGGGGTCGTCCGGCAGGTAGACCTCGGTGTGCCGCAGCCTGCGCCGCAGCTCGGGATCGGCGTCCAGGCCGCCGAAGACCTCGTCCGCGAAGTCCTCGATGATTCGCCGCCGTTCCTCGGCGGACAGCCGTGCCAGGTCGTTCAACCGTTTCATCTCCTCCGTGTCGGACCGCCGCCTCGCGACGGTGGCGAGCACCGCACGCCGGAGCCGCAGGGTGCGGATCTGCGCGTCCAGTGCGCTGACGTGGACGGCGGCGACCTCGGCCAGGGTGACCCTCCGCTCCAGCACCCGGCGTACGTCGTCGAGGCCGAGGCCGAGCTCGCGCAGCGTCTTGACGAGCTCCAGCCGGGCCACGGCGTCCGCGTCGTAGAGCCGGTAGCCTCCCTCGCTCCGCCCGGCGGGCGGCAGCGCGCCGACGTCCGACCAGTACCGGATCGTGCGCACCGGCAGCCCGGTGCGGCGCGAGAGCCGTCCGATGGTGAACAGCCCCTCGTCGTCGTCCATGGCCCCGAGTGTGGACCGTCCAGCGGCTGGAGACTCAAGCCCCGGTCCGTACGGCTTTCGCGGCGGACGCCCGAGTATCTAAGGTGTGGGGTGATCACTTGACGGCAGGAGGACCGGGTGAGCGAAGTACCGGTGGACGGTCCCGGCGAGGAGCACCGCCCCAAGCTCGACACGAGCGTGCCCCACTCGGCACGCATCTGGAACTACTTCCTGGGCGGAAAGGACCACTTCACCGTCGACCGCGAACTCGGCGAGCAGATCCGGCAGGCGTACCCCGGCATCGTGGACATCGCCCGGCAGTCGCGGGGCTTCCTCGGCCGTGCCGTACGGCACCTGGCGGGCGAGGCCGGCATCCGGCAGTTCCTCGACATCGGCACCGGCCTGCCGACCGCCGACAACACGCACCAGGTGGCGCAGCGGGTGGCGCCGGAGTCGCGGATCGTCTACGTCGACAACGACCCCCTGGTGCTGGTGCACGCCAACGCCCTGCTGACCAGCAGCCCGCCCGGCGTGACCGACTACATCGAGGCCGACGTACGCGAACCGGACAAGATCCTGCGGGGCGCGTCGAAGACGCTCGACTTCGGCGAGCCGGTGGCGCTCATGCTGCTGGGGATCATGGGCCAGGTGCTCGACGACGAGGAGGCGTACGGGATCGTGCGTCACCTCATGGACGCCCTGCCGTCCGGCAGCCATCTGGTGTTCGAGGACGGCACGAAGGTCGTCGCGCCCGAGGCGGCCGACGAGGCTGAGCGCATCCGCGCCGAGGGCGGCGACCCCTACCGGCTGCGGACGCCCGAGCAGTTCGCGCGCTTCTTCGACGGCCTCACGCTGCTGGAGCCGGGTGTGGTGTCGGTGTCCCGATGGCGGCCCGAGCCCAGCCCCTTCGGTGAGGCGCCCGAGGTCGACGCGCTGTGCGGCGTCGCCCGCAAGCCCTGAACCCTCACGAGAGCCCCGCACCCACGCGAACCCGCACCCACGGGCATCCTGAGCCTCACCCGCGCTCCGGCGTCGTCACCCGTCGCCATGGGTAGGAGTTCCAGGAGAGGAACGGGAGGCGGATGAGCGAGATCGGCGCGTTGCTCGACGCGCTCACGGACGCGATCAGCTCCCAGGACGAGGAGCGGGTGCTCCGCTGCTTCGGCACGCGGGCCGTCTTCGTCACGCCCGCGGGGGTGATGGAGGGCCACGAGCAGATCGGCTGGTATTTCCGGCAGCTCTTCACGGCGTTCCCCGACATGCACAACGAGACCACCACGCGAACCGTCCTCGGCGACACCATCGTCGTGGAGTGGACGTTCAGCGGCACCCACATCGGCGTGCTGCTGCTCCCGGGCGGAACGGAGATCACGGGCACCGGCCGCCGCGTGGTCCTCCCGGCGGCGGGCGCCTACACGATGGGCGACGACGGCGTGTTCGCCAGCGGGCGGGTCTACTACGACCAGTTGACGTTCTACCGCCAGACGGGGTGCGACCTGCGTCTGCGCCGGACCGCCTGATCTCTCCATACTGGAGCGTGGACTCCGGCCCGCCGCTGCGCGACATCGGCTGCTTCGCCGCCGTCGCCCGGCATCTCAGCTTCTCCCGTGCCGCCGCCGAACTGGGCGTCTCCCAGCCCGCCGCGAGTCAGGCCGTCGGCCGTCTCGAGCGCGCGCTCGGGGTCCGCCTGTTCGACCGGACGAGCCGGGAGGTCCACCTGTCACCGGCCGGCAAGGCGCTGCTGCCGTACGCCGAGGCGTTGCTGGAGTCGGCGGCCGCCTTCTCTGCCGAGGCGAAACGGCTCGCCGCGCCGGAGGGCGACGGTGTCCGCCTGGCCTATCCCCCGCTCGCCGGCGGCCTCGCCGCGCGGATCGCCCGCCGGATGGCGCGCCGCGAGCCTCCGGCCGAGGTGGAGCTGCGCCCGGCCGGCCGCGCCGCCGCCGTCGCGGCCCTCGCCGCCGGCGAGGTGACCGCGGCCATCCTCGCCGCGCCCTTCCCCCGGGAGCTGACCACGGTCGCTCGTTTCCACGTGCCCGTCGGCCACCTGGCCGTACCGGCCGGGGACCCGCTCGCCGGCCTGCCCCGCCTGCAGCCCGAGCGGCTCGCGCGGCATCGCGTGCTGATGCCGCGTGAACGCCCGCCCGGCGGGGTGTGGGCACGGCTCGCCGCCCGCGTCGGACCGCACCGGCAGCACGTGGTGGCCGACGAGATCGACGACTTCGCCGCCGCGCTCGACCTGGTCGCGGCCGGCGTCGGCCTGCTGCCCACTCCGCTCCTGGTGGTCACCTCCGTCCGCAGGGACGACGTCGCATTCGTCCCCCTGGACGCGGGCGACCTCCGCCTGACCTACGCGCTCGCGTGGCGGGGCGAACGTGTGTCGCCCGGGTTGATGGCCCTCGTGCGGACGGCACAGGAGTGCCTGTGGACGAGGTAGACCGCACGCCCAGGCGGTGACCCAAGGTGATCGGCGCGTGGCGGACCGCGGTCGGCGAGAAAGTTTCACGTGGCCTCCAGGAATTCGGCGGACCGTCCGTCCAAAGAAGCGGCAGGTGACCGAGGTGCCGTCCCGCACTCGCCGACACCTCGTGGCAACAAGCTGACGCAGAATTACTTGAAGCCTTGACTAGCGGCACCCATATAAGCAATCTTGGAACTACGCCGCCCGACGCGTATTCGCTGCTGAATAAGCGAGGCGCGGCCACCGTGGTCCATGGGCGAAACACCGCAGCATCAACGACGATGCCGCTCGTTCCAGGCTTTGACCAGGGAATCCGCCTCTTTGGGCGCAGTCCCGCGCGGCTTCCCGCCGCCGGACGTCCAATTCGCCGACAATGTGAGCCACGGGACGGCGGAAATGACGGCCGGTTTACTGCTCTCTGACTCTCGATAGGCGACGGCCGGAGTTTTCCCTTTCTCTTTCGCCGGTGATTTCCGGCGCGTTTCCATGGGGCCGGCCCCGATCGCGACCACGCGTACGCGGCCGGCCCACCCGGCAGGCACGACAAGAAGGTGATCACATGAAATCGGACCAGATCCGCGGACCAGTCCTCTCGCTGTTCCGCATCGTGACGGGACTGCTGTTCGTCTGCCACGGCGCGGCGACGATCTTCGGCGTGCTGGGCGGCAACCGGGGAACCGGCCAGGCCGTGCCGTTCGGCACGTGGCCGAGCTGGTGGGCGGCGGCCATCCAGCTGGTGTTCGGGGCGCTCGTCCTCGCCGGGCTGCTCACCCGTGTCAGCGCGCTGCTCTGCTCGGGCTCGATGGCGTACGCCTACTTCGTGGTCCACGCACCGCAGAACCTGTTCCCGCTGCAGAACGGCGGTGAGGCGGCGGCCATGTTCTGCTGGTCGTTCTTCCTCATCGCCGTCTTCGGGCCCGGCGCCTGGGCGCTGGACACGCTGATCCATCGGATGCGGCACCACGACGTCGAGACGTACTCACCCGCCCCGGTGCAGGCGTAGCCGGGCGAGCCGCCGTCCCGCCGGCTGTCGTCCCCGCCGGCGGGGCGGAGAGCTGAAAGTTTCAGCTCCGCGACGTGCCCCCGACCGCTTTGACCTGGCCGTACGGGTCCGTGACCGGAGCGTGCTTGGATCGCGCCACCTCGCGTACGCACCATCCGGGCGGGAGCCCTCCCGAGATCGTCCCGCCCGTTCCGGGGCGGCCCCGCACGCCCGGGGCCGGCCCGACGTCCTTCCGAGGGGCACGTGATGCGACTACCGCGACGGCTGCTGAGCGCGAGCACGGCGACCGCACTGGCCGGCGCCCTGCTGGCCGTCACCTCGACCTCCACCCCCGTCTCGGCCGCCTCCTTCAACTACGGCGAGGCGCTGCAGAAGTCGTTCCTGTTCTACGAGGCACAGGAATCGGGGCACCTGCCGTCCGGCAACCGGGTGACCTGGCGGGCCGACTCGACCGTCAACGACGGGAAGTCCGCGGGAGTGGACCTGTCCGGCGGCTTCTACGACGCCGGCGACCACGTGAAGTTCGGTTTCCCGATGGCCTCCATGACCACCACCCTGGCCTGGGGCGGCGCGGACTACCGGGCGTCGTACGAGCGCTCGGGCCAGTTGCCGTACCTGCTGCGCACGCTCCGGCAGTCGAACGACTACTTCATCCACGCCCATCCCGAGCCGAACGTCCTGTACGTCCAGGTCGGCGACGGCGGCGAGGACCACTCCTACTGGGGCGCGCCGGAGACCGTCGAGGCCAAGGGACACAAGCGGCCGGTCTACAAGATCACCGCGTCGTGCCCGGGCACCGACGTCGCCGCCGAGACCGCGGCCGCGATGGCCGCCTCGTCGGTCGTCTTCCGGCCGACCGACCCGGCGTACGCCGACACGCTGCTCACCCACGCCAAGCAGCTGTTCACGTTCGCCGACACGACCAAGGGCACGAACGGCCGCGACACGGCGTACGTGAACTGCGTCAGTGCCGCGCAGGGCTTCTACAACTCCACGGGCGAGGGCGGCCAGGTCGAGGGCGCCACGAAGATGTACTGGGACGAGCTGGCCTGGGCCTCCGTCTGGCTCTACCGGGCCACCGGCACCGCGAGCTACCTCACCCGGGCGCGCGAGTTCTACCCCAAGATGGGCACGCAGGAGGACCCGGGGAGCAACGGCGCCCAGGTGCCGGTGTTCAACTTCGGCTTCGGCTGGAACGACAAGCAGTACGCCGTCTACGAGCAGATGGCCGAGCTGACCGGCGAGCAGAAGTACAAGGACGACGTCCAGCGCTACCTCGACTACTGGACGGTCGGCTACAAGGGCAAGAAGGGCACGGTCACCCCGGGCGGCCTCGCCTACATCTTCTACTGGGCCTCGCTGCGCATGGCCGCCAACACGGCCTTCGTCGCGATGAGGTACGCCGACTTCCTCGGCTCCGGCGACCCGCTCTACGCGCGCTACCACGACTTCGGCAAGCGCCAGGTCGACTACGCGCTCGGCGACAACCCGCGCCGCTCCAGCTACATGATCGGCTTCGGGACCAACCCGCCGCGCAACCCGCACCACCGCGGCGCGCACGGCGCCTGGACCAACGCCGGCCCCGACGGCGAGCCCGCCGTCAGCAGGCACATCCTGTACGGCGCCCTCGTGGGCGGCCCGGACGGCGCCGACGCCTACACCGACAGCCGCGGCGACTACGTGAAGAACGAGGTCGCGCTCGACTTCAACTCCGGCATCACCAGCTCGCTCGCCGTCCTCTACGGCAAGTACGGCGGCTCTCCCCTGGCCACGCTGCCGCGCGAGACCCCCGACGGCCCGGAGTTCTACCTGGAGCCGACGATCACCCATACGACCCGGGAGACGGCGGCCAAGACGTACGTCATCAACAAGTCGGCCTGGCCGGCGACCGTGCTCGACAAGGCGAAGTTCCGCTACTACTTCACGCTCGACGGCTCGACGACGGCGAGCCAGGTCACGGTGAGCACGTCCTACACGCAGTGCAAGCAGCCCACCGGGCCGCACCCGCTGGAGGGGCGCACCTACTACGCCGAGGTCGACTGCACCGGGACGCTCATCTTCCCGGGCGGCCAGTCGGAGTTCCGCCGCGAGGTGCAGCTGCGCATCGGCGTCGCCGACGGCGCGGCCTGGGACCCGTCCAACGACTGGTCGGCCAAGGGCGCCGACCACATGACCCTGTACGGCAACGACGGCCGCCTCATCTGGGGCACGGCGCCCGGCGCCGAGCCCTCGCCCAGCCCGTCGCCGTCCCCCTCCCCCAGCCCGTCGCCGTCGTCCTCGCCTTCTCCGGTGGACACCACGCCGCCGACCCAGCCCACGAATCTGCACGTGTGCGATTTCCACATCCAGGACGCGGTCCCCATGTGCTGGACCGCCTCGACCGACGACTCCGGATACGTCGAATACGACGTCTACATGCAGCGGGGCACCGAATTCGTCAAGTTCGGGTCGACCACGAAACCGATCTACTACGCGGGCGGCCTGCGGCCCGGGAACCAGTACACCTTCTACGTGGTGGCCAGGGACGCGGCCGGCAACACCAGCCAGCCCTCGGCCACGCTGACCGCGACCGCCCAGAGCGGCATGCAGAGTCCGTCACCCTCACCGAGCCCGTCTCCGTCGCCCAGCCCGTCGCCGTCGCCGTCCCCCTCGCCCGGCGCCGGGTGCACGGTGACGTACGCGGCCAACGACTGGGGCGGCGGGTTCACCGCGACCATCACGATCGCCAACACCGGCACCACCGCGATCAACGGCTGGACCCTGAAGTTCACCTTCCCCGGCACCCAGAAGATCAGCCCACCCGGCTGGTCGGCCACCTGGACCCAGACCGGCACCAGCGTCACCGCCGTCAACCTCGACTGGAACAAGACCATCAACCCCGGCCAGTCCACCCAGATCGGCTTCCAGGGCACCTACACCGGCGCCAACCCCAAGCCGGCCGCCTTCACCCTCAACGGCACCACCTGCTCCTGAGACGAGGCCCCCGATGAGACTGCTGTCCCTGGGCGGGGTGGCCGCCGTGCTGGCCGCCCTGCTCGTGCCCGGGTCCACGCCCGCACAGGCCGCGGGGTCGTACGACTACACCGAGGCCCTGCAGAAGTCGATCTACTTCTACGAGGCGCAGCAGTCGGGCAGGAAGCCCGGCTGGAGCCGCGTCGAATGGCGCGGCGACCGCACGCTGAACGACGGCAAGGCGGCCGGGGTGGACCTGTCCGGCGGCTGGTACGACGCGGGCGACCACGTCAAGTTCGGCTTCCCGATGGCGTTCACCACGACGATGCTGGCCTGGGGGGTGGTCGAGAACCGGTCCGGGTACGGCACGCAGCTCACGCCCATGCTGAACAACCTGAAATGGGCCACCGACTACCTGATCGCCGCCCACCCCGAGCCGGAGACGTTGTACGTCCAGGTGGGCGACGGCAGCGTGGACCACGCGTACTGGGGGCCGCCCGAGGTGATCGACATCAAGGGCATGTCGCGGCCCGTCTACAAGATCACGCCGACCTGCAAGGGCACCGACGTCGTCGCCGAGACGGCCGCCGCGATGGCGGCCTCCTCGATGGCCTTCCGCCAGACCGACGCGGCGTACGCGGACACGCTGCTGACCCACGCCAGGCAGCTGTTCACGTTCGCCGACACGACCAAGGGCACGAACGGCCAGGACACGGCGTACACGAGTTGCGTGCCGGGCATCTCCGGCTACTACAACTCGACCTGGGAGGGCGGCGCCGACCACCCCGGCGCGACGAAGATGTACTGGGACGAGCTGGCCTGGGCGGCCGTGTGGCTCTACCGGGCCACCGGCACCGGGAGCTACCTGGACAAGGCCCGCGAGTTCTACCCGAAGATGGGCAGCGAGCCCGACGTGGGCCAGGGCGCGGGCGGCACGACCGTGCCCGCCTACACCTTCGGGCTGGGGTGGAACGACAAGGAGTACGGCGTCTACGCCCTGATGGCGACGCTCACCGGAGAGCAGAAGTACGCCGACGACGTCCGGCGTTACCTCGACTACTGGACGGCCGGCTACAAGGGCAAGAAGGGGCCGGTCACCCCCGGCGGCCTGGCGTACATCTTCAACTGGGCCTCGCTGCGCATGGCGCTGAACACCGCCTGGGTGGCCCTGGTCTACGCCGACCACCTCGGGCCCGCGGACCCGCTCTACGCGCGCTACCACGACTTCGCCAAACGGCAGGTCGACTACGCGCTCGGGGACAATCCCCGCCGCTCCAGCTACATGGTCGGCTTCGGGAGCAATCCGCCCACGCACGTCCACCATCGCGCGGCCAGCGGCCAGTACCTCGGCTACATGAGCGACACCGCCGGCCCGAACCTGCACGTCCTGTACGGCGCGCTCGCCGGCGGCCCCGACCAGGCCGACGCCTACACCGACAGCCGTACGGACTACGTCCGCAACGAGGTGGCGATCGACTACAACTCCGGCATCACCAACGTGCTCGCGCGATTCGCGAAGGAGTACGGCGGGACGCCCGTGGCGAACTTCCCCGCGCCGGAGGAGAAGTACGCGGAGATCCGCGCCGATACCGGCAACGTCTACACCGGCGTGGACGGCACGTCCATGACCGTCACCATCACCAACACGTCGAACTGGCCACCGCGCGTCCTCCAGTCGGGCAAGGCGCGTTACTACTTCACACTCGACGGCTCCACCTCGATCTCGCAGGTGAAGGTGACCGGCGGCGACAGCAGCGGCTGCGCGGTCAGCGGGCCGGCGCCCGCGGGGGACCGCACCTACTACGCCGAGGTCGACTGCACCGGCAGGCCGATCTACCCCGGCGACGCCCAGCTCTACAAGCGGGGCACGCAGCTGCGGATCTCGGTGCCGAACGGCGCGACCTGGGACCCGGCCAACGACTGGTCGGCGTCGGGGGCCTCCCACGTGCCGGTGTACGACGGTGACACGCTGGTCTGGGGCACCCCGCCCGGCGGCATCGCCTCCCCCTCGCCGTCCCCCTCCCCCTCGCCGTCCCCCTCCCCCTCGCCGTCTCCCTCCCCCAGCCCGTCGCCGTCGTCCTCGCCTTCTCCGGTGGACACAACGCCGCCGAGCGCGCCCACCGGGCTGCGGGTCTGCGGGGCGGACTTCGCGAACGCGGTGCCGATGTGCTGGACCGCCTCGACCGACGACACCGGGGTCGCGGGTTACGACGTGTACATGAGGCAGGGCACCGGCTACACCAAGATCGGCTCGTCGGCGACGACCCTCTACGTCGCGGAGAGGCTGGTCGCCGGCACGAGCTACACGTTCTACGTGGTGGCCAGGGACGCGGCCGGCAACACCAGCCAGCCCTCGGCCACGCTCACCGCGACCGCCCAGACCGGCCTGTCCTCCCCCAGCCCCTCGCCCAGTCCGTCCCCCTCCCCCAGCCCGTCGCCGTCCGCGTCGGCCGGCGCCGGCTGCACGGTGACGTACGCGGCCAACGACTGGGGCGGCGGGTTCACCGCGACCATCACGATCGCCAACACCGGCACCACCGCGATCAACGGCTGGACCCTGAAGTTCGCCTTCCCCGGCACCCAGAAGATCAGCCCACCCGGCTGGTCGGCCACCTGGACCCAGACCGGCACCAGCGTCACCGCCGTCAACCTCGACTGGAACAAGGCCATCAACCCCGGCCAGTCCACCCAGATCGGCTTCCAGGGCACCTACACCGGCGCCAACCCCAAGCCGGCCGCCTTCACGCTCAACGGCACCACCTGCTCCTGATAGCCGCTCACGGCCCGGCGCGTTCCCCGATGCGCCGGGCCGCCCCAATCGGAAAGGTGAACCACATGCCCGTCAAGGGTCTCCGTCCGGTCGCAGCGATCCTGGGCGCCGGCCTCGCGCTCGCCGCCTCCGCCGCGCCCGCCGCGGGAGCCGCGGACACCA
This sequence comes from Microbispora sp. NPDC049633, assembly GCF_040675265.1. NCBI lineage: Bacteria > Bacillati > Actinomycetota > Actinomycetes > Streptosporangiales > Streptosporangiaceae > Microbispora > Microbispora sp. NPDC049633. Next base: position 2,913 of record NZ_JBFAOO010000185.1, on the reverse strand, counting down.
CCCCGCCCAGCGCTCCGGGGACGCTGTTCCACTGCCCACTGCCCGCCGCGTCCGGGTCGGGCCTCGGCATCGGCGTGTCGCTGTGCTGGGGCGCAGCGACCGACGACGTCGGAGTGACCGGCTACGACGTCCAGATCAAGCAGGACGGCGTCTTCACCACCGCGCGCACCACGACCGGCATCGGATCCATCGTCAGCGACCTCACCCTGGGGCAGTCGTACACGTTCCGGGTCGTCGCCAGGGACGCGGCGGGGAACGCCGGCCCGGCGTCCAACCAGGTGACGGCGACCGCGAACTATCTCAGCGGCATGCCGCCGTCCAGCCCCCCGCCCAGCCCGTCCCCGCTCGACCGGACCCCGCCGACCCGTCCGGAAGGGGTGGGGCCGTCCAACGTCTACATCAACGGGGCGGCCGGCCTGACGTGGACCCGCTCCACAGACAACGTGGCGGTCTCCGGCTACGACGTGTACGCCTGGATCGACGGCGCCTTCAGCCGGGTGCCGGCCCAGGTCTCCGCGCAGACCGGCGACACGGTCCTCGCGATCGTGGGCGACCTCACCCCCGGCCGCGACTACCTGTTCTACGTCGTGGCGAAGGACGCCGCCGGCAACCTCAGCGCGCCCTCCGACCTGGTCCGCCAGCGTGCCATGGTCGAACCTCCCGCCGCCAGCCCCAGCCCCGGGACCGCGACCGACACCACCCCGCCCGGCACGCCGACCGGTCTGAGCGCCGGCGGCGGCCTGCCCATACCCGGCGGGATCTTCCTGTCCTGGAACACCGTCTCCGACAACAGCGGCGTCCCACCCCGCTACGACCTGTTCCGGCGGACCGACCACGGCTACGCCTACGAGGGCGAGAACGCCACCCCCCGCGACATCGTCAACGGCCTCGAAGGCGGCAAGTCGTACACCTTCCAGGTCGTCGCACGCGACGCCGCCGGCAACCTGAGCAACCCCTCGGCGCCGTACACCGCCGTCGCGCAGTCCGAGGAGGAGGAGCCCGCGCTCTCCTGCGACGTCTCCTACAGCGCCCACACCTGGCCCGGCGGCTTCCTCGCCAACGTGCAGATCACCAACACCGGCACGACCGCCGTCGACGGATGGAAGCTGGCCTTCTCCTTCCCGCTCAGCACCCAGCGACTCGACTACGGCTTCTCGGCCGTGTGGAAGCAGACGGGCAGCGAGGTCACCGCCGAGAACGCCGCGTGGAACAAGACCATCAAGCCCGGTCAGTCGCTGTACATCGGCTTCAACGGCATCCAGACGGCCGGCAACCCCTCCCCTGCCGCCTTCACCCTCAACGGCACCACCTGCTCGTGATCCCCCAACCCACGGCCCGGCGCGCCCCGCACGCGCCGGGCCGCCCTCACAGGAAGGTGAATCACATGCACGTCCTGGGTCTCCGCACGGCCGCCGCCCTGCTGGGCGCCGGCCTCGCGCTCGCCGCGGCGGCCGTACCGGCCTCCGCCGCCTCGGCCGACACCACACCGCCCGCGGCGCCACCGTGGATCTCGTCCTGCCCGGTCCCGTCGGCGCCCCCGGCCCCCGTTCCCACGCCCAAATCCACTCCCACGACCGCCCCCAAGGCGACCGTGCCGCTGTGCTGGGGCCGCGCGCTCGACGACGTGGGCGTCGTGAGCTACGACGTGCAGATGAAGCAGGACGGCGGGTTCGTCACGATCCAGAGCACCACCTTCACCGGCGTCTCGGTCGGATCTCTCGTCAGCGGGCAGAGCTACACCTTCCGCGTCATCGCCAAGGACGCGGCGGGGAACGCGAGCCCGCCGTCGGCCGAGTACACCACCGTCGCGACGGTCTACACCGGGACGGCGTCGCCCAGCCCCGCCGCGTCGCCGACGACCCCCGACCGGACCCCGCCCACCCGTCCCGGGGATGTGCAGCCGTACGCCGCCTACGTCAACGGGGCGGCCGGCCTGACGTGGACCCGCTCCACAGACAACGTGGCGGTCTCCGGCTACGACGTGTACGCCTGGATCGACGGCGCCTTCAGCCGGGTGCCGGCCCAGGTCTCCGCGCAGACCGGCGACACGGTCCTCGCGATCGTGGGCGACCTCACCCCCGGCCGCGACTACCTGTTCTACGTGGTGGCCAAGGACGCCGCCGGCAACCTCAGCGCGCCCTCCGACCTGGTCCGCCAGCATGCCATGGTCGAACCTCCCGCCGCCAGCCCCAGCCCCGGGACCGCGACCGACACCACCCCGCCCGGCACGCCGACCGGCCTGACCATCCTGGGCGGCATGTCCGTGCCCAACGGGATCGCCCTGGGGTGGAACACCGTCAGCGACAACAGCGGCCTCCCACCCCGCTACGACCTGTTCCGGCGGACCGACCACGGCTACGCCTACGAGGGCGAGAACGCCACCCCCCGCGACATCGTCACCGGCCTCGAAGGCGGTCGCTCGTACACCTTCCAGGTCGTCGCCCGCGACGCCGCCGGCAACCTGAGCACCCCCTCGGCCCCCTACGCGGCCGTCGCGCAGGCCTTGCCGCCGGCTGCCTACTGTGACGTCTCCTACGTCACGCAGACCTGGCCCGGCGCCTTCAACGCCAGCGTGAAGCTGACCAACACCGGCACCACCGACATCGACGGATGGACGCTGGCCTTCTCCTTCCCGCTCACCACCCAGCGAGTCGCCTCCGGCTTCAACGCCAAGTGGACGCAGACCGGCAGCGACGTCACCGCCGAGAACTTCCTGTGGAACAAGACCATCAAGCCCGGCCAGTCGTTCTCCATCGGCTTCAACGGCAGGCAGACGGCCGGCAACCCCTCCCCGTCCTCCTTCACCCTCAACGGCCGCCCCTGCACGACGTCCTGATGCGACAGCCGAGATCCTGACCGTCCCCCGCGGCCCGGCCGTCCCTCGATGGGCGCGCCGGGCCGCGGGCATCCCCC
>NZ_JBFAOO010000184.1:0-14569 GCF_040675265.1 Microbispora sp. NPDC049633 | reverse complement strand
GGCGTGGTGGTGGGCTGGATGTTCACCGACACGTCGATGCCGCTGCCGGGCTCGTCGTCGGCCAGCGCGGGACCGGCCAGGCCGGCACCGGCGAGGGAGAGGCCGAGCACCGACGCGGCGAGCAGCTGCGTGGTCCTGGTGATTTTCATGTGATCATTCGCTCCATCTATGAGGGGCGGGGCCGGCCGGCTGGTCGGCCGGCCCCGGGTTGTGCTGCGTCGTGTCTGACGCTCCTGGGCGGTGTCCTCGTCGTGCGGACCGTGGTCACCGTCCGTGTGCGGTCAGCGGCAGCTGACCGCGGTGTGAGCGGCTCAGCGGCAGCTGGCCGCGGAGTAGGCCGCGTCGTAGGACGAGGTGACCTGCTTGCCGCCGATCGTCGCGGTGCCGGTCACGGTGACCTTGCCGGCGTCGATCTGGGCGGTCCGGGTGTTGAAGGACTGGTAGGCCTGCTTGCCCGGAGCCACGTCGGTCACGGTCTTCTTGCCGAACGGGGTGTTCAGCTCGATCGTGGCCGGCGCGTCGCCGTCGTTGACCGCCGTCACGGCGAGGTACACCGAGCTGCCGATGCAGCGCGGCGCGGCCGTGACGGTCAGCTTGACCTTCTGCTCCTGCGCGGTGGCGAAGGACCAGGAGTCGACCTCGAAGAGATCCGCGCCGCTGGGCCCGGCGTAGGTGAAGTACACGTCGTGCACACCCTTGACGCCGTCGAGGGCGGCGGTCAGCTTCGTCCACTCGCCGAGCGGCGCGTCGACGGGAATGGTCGCGACCACGGGCGAGTTACGGCCGTCGAGGCGAATCTCGATCTTGCCGCCGGCGGCGAGCGGGCGCACCTTCGCGGTGACGCCGACGGCGCCGCCCTCGCCGAAGTCGACCTTCGCGAGCGAGGTCCAGTCGCCGTTGTCGATGTCGTGCACCACGAGGTTCGGAGCCTGCGCGCCGAACTCCTCGGAGGCGCCGTCGACCTTCTTCGTCGCGATGCCCTGCTGCCACGCGATCGTCTCGGCCTCGATCACGCGGTACGGGTCGAGGTTGCGGATCTGGTCGACGCCCTTGTAGTCGCCCCTCACCTCCTTGATCGTGCCGTCCGGGTTGAAGTCGAGCTTGGCGAGGTGCGGGCTGCGGAAGCCCTGGGTGGCGCCGCCCGTGATGCGGCTGTTGAGCGTCTGGGCGTGGTAGGTGAAGTAGTACTGGTCACCGAGCTTGAACACCGACTGGTGGTTGTTGCCGCCGGCGCCGAAGTAGGTGCCCGGGTTGCGGAAGATGATCCCCTTGTACGTCTCGGGCGTCCAGGGGCCCATCGGGTTGTCGGCCATGAGGTAGGCGATCGCCCCGGTGGGCGGGCCGTTGGGGTCGACCGGGCCGCCGAACCCGAAGTTCGACGAGTACGAGTAGTAGTACTTGCCCTCGCGCTTGAACACGTGGCCGGCCTCGAAGACGAGCGGCGCGTCGATGACCTCCGCCGAGCCCTTCGTGCTGATCATGTCGTCGCCGAGCCTTATCACACGCGTGGACTTCGGGTGGTTGGTGTTCTCGGCGCTGCGCGACCCGTCGTCGCCGCCGCCACCGAAGTACAGGTAGGCCTGGCCGTCGTCGTCGATGAACACGCCCGGGTCGAACAGCCAGTTGATGCCGTTGGACGCGCCCGGCGTCGCGCTCGTGATGAGCAGGTTGCCGCGCTCGTCGCGCCAGGGGCCGATCGGCGAGTCGCCGACGATGACGCCCGAGCCGCCGCCGTTGTTGGCGAAGTAGAGGAAGAACTTCTCCTTGCCGTCGACGACCTTGCTCTCCATGGCGGGGGCCCACGAGTTGTTCGCGTAGCGGGCGATCCCGTTCGGGCCCGCGACGGGGATCTCGCCGTGGTCGACCCAGTTCACGAGGTCGTCGGACGAGATGACCGTGATCGTGTTGATGCTGGCATAGGTGTTGGTGGAGGAGACACCGGTGGGACCAGGCTTGTACTCCTGGGTGTCGTTGGTCATGTAGATGTACACGCGGCCGTCGTGGACGAAGGCGTTGCCGTCCGCGCCGAATTTGTGCGAGATGAGCGGGTTGCCCTCGCCGGGGTTCTTGCCGAGCGCTTCGATGGTCGTCGACGGCACGAACTCGGAGACGGACACGTCGTCGACCTTGAAGTCCATCAGGTGGGTGTTCGGGTCGCTCGCCGGGTTCGACGTCCAGGGCGTCTCGATGAAGAGCCTGGCGGTCGCGACGCTCTGGCTCGCGGGGATCGTGAACGTGCCCTGGATGAGCCCCCACTGCCCGCGCGCCACCGTCACCGTGCCGACGTTCGTGTACGTCGAGCCGCCGTAGTGCATGGTGGCGAAGAACTGCTTGGTCGCCGGGCTGTTGGCGTTCTCGTACTTGACCCGCGCCGTGATCGCGTACGTCTTGCCGGCCTGCACCTTGCCGGACAGGTCCTGCATCGGACCGGATCCGGTCGTCTTGCGCTGCGTGACGAGCACGGCGCTCGATCCGGCGTACGCGTCCGTCGTGGGCGACAGCGTCGCGCCGTCGGTCGTGTTCCCGTTGTTGACGAACCAGCTGGTGAGGCCGTCCTCGAATCCGCCGTTCACGATGATGTTCGGGCCGGCGGCCTGGACCGGTCCCGCCGTCGCGGCGACCGCCGCGGCCAGCAGGGCGCCGGCCACGGCCGCGGCGGCGACCCGTCGCCGGGCCGCCTTTCTAACGCGCTTGAACACGAAATATCCTCCTTGATTCCGGATTTCCGGACAGGCGGACGGCCCTGGGGCCGGCTCTCCTCGGGTGGGGATGGACAGCCGGCCTGGCGATCCGCGCGACGTGTCGGGGGGCCGGCTGGCAGGCCGGCCCCGGTTGTGCTGTGGCGGTGTCCTCGTGGTGGGGACCGTGGTCACCGCCGGCGTGGTCAGCGACCGCGGTGTAGGCCGCTCAGCGGCAGCCGGCCGCGGGGTAGGCGGCGTCGTAGGTCGAGGTGGCCTGCTTGCCGTCGATCGTCGCGGTGCCGGTCACGGTGACCTTGCCGGCGTCGATCTGGGCGGTCCGGGTGTTGAAGGACTGGTAGGCCTGCTTGCCCGGAGCCACGTCGGTCACGGTCTTCTTGCCGAACGGGGTGTTCAGCTCGATCGTGGCCGGCACGTCACCGTCGTTGACGGCGGTGACCGCCAGGTAGGCCGAGGCGCCGATGCAGCGGGTGGTGGCGGTGACGGTCAGCTGGACCTGCGGCGCGGCGGACTTGAGCGTGCCGAGCCTGGCCAGCTGGTAGCTGAGCGCGCGCTCCGGCGCGTCGATCTGGTTCTGGCTGCCGAACTGCCCGGCCCGCGCCGCCTTGGCGCCGGCGAGCGCGTCCCGCATCGCCGTCCAGGCCCCGGCCGGGTAGTCGCGCTCGTCGAGCGCTTCCGCGTACGCGATGGCCGCGTCGAGCGCGCTCGTGTCGAGCGGCTTGTTCTGCGCGGTCAGCGTGTCGCTGAGCGAGTAGTAGTCGAAGTCGACGTGCCCGCCCTTCTCCTTCGTCGCGTAGTCGAACAGGCCGACGCGGTGCCCCATGAAGTGCGAGAGGCTGCCGTCCAGCGTCTGCGGGCCGACGCGGTCGCCCAGCTTGGTCCACTGCAGCCCGTCCAGGCTGTAGTAGAACGTGGTCCACAGCTGACCGACAGGCGAGCTGAAGTCGAGGTCCGCCTTCACGTACACCTGGGTCGCGTCTCCCAGTGACACCGTCGTGCCCGGCACGAAGTTCTCGACCGCCGCCTGGTCGATGTCGACCGCGAACGGCTGTCCCCGGTTGACGACGCCGAGCGTGTTCCGGCCGTCGACGCGCTTGACCGCGACGTAGGAGAACCCGCGGTTGTAGGCGGCCAGGCCGGCGACGTCGCCGTTCTTCATGCCGGAGATGTCCATCCTGGTCTCGACGGACTGCCGCGGCCCGAACGTACGCTGCGACAGCGTGTTCCGCGCCTCCTCGAACCAGGTCAGCTCGTCCCGGCCGGAGAGCTTGCCGTAGACGTACTTGCCGGTGACCACCTTGCCGGTCGTCAGCCGCAGCCATCCCTCCCGGTCCGTGAGCGACCAGTAGCGGTTGTCGGGGGCGTGGTTCCACTCCCACACCGGGTCGAGGCGAGACCCGTTGGGGGCGATCTCCTCCTCGGCCGGGCTCTCGGTCGTCACCGGCTGCCCGACGACCGAGACGTCGTCGATCAGGTACTCCACGCTCGACGACGCCGGCTGCGGGTTGGCCCACGGCGTCTCCACCGCGAACTTGAAGTTGTCGACGTTCGCCGTCGCCGGGATCGTGTACTGGCCCGTGACCGTCGTCCACTGCCCGGCGGGGACGTTCCCCGACGCCATCGTCTGGACGCCCGCACCCCAGTCGGCCACCAGGTTGAACCGGATGCTGCTCGGGCCGGAGGTGTACTTGATCTTCGCCGACACGGTGTAGGTCACACCGCGCTGCACCTTCCCGTTCAGGTTCTGGTTCGGCCCGGATCCGTTGAGCGTGCGGTTGCTCACCTTCAGCGCCGCCGAGCCCGCGGCCGGGCCGGTCGTGTCGCGGCTGATCGTCGCACCGTACTGCGTGCCCCACGGCGAGACATCGGCGGACTCGAACCCGGGGTTCTGCAGCAGCTCGACGCCGATGAGCGAGTCGTCGTACTCGGGCGGCTGCGGGATCGTCCACTGCTCGTCCATGTACGGCCTGTGCGGGGCGTCGTTGGCGAAGTCGTCGGAGGCGACGATGCTCTTCTGCTGTTCGAACGTCTCCTCCGCCGGGCTCAGCGTGATCGGCTTGGGGAACGCGCCGCCCACGGGTACGACCCCGTTGGTGCCGAAGGTCGGCCAGCCGTCCTGCCATGTGGCGGGGATGAGCGCCGGAGTGCGCCCGATCGGGAAGTTGTCGCGGAAGAACATGCCGTACCAGTCGGTGCCGCCGTTCTCGCGCGAGATCGGCACGAGGCTGCCCTGGGCGAACCCGTTGGAGTTGAGCACCCCGCGCGCCTCGTAGGTGTTCGTGCCGTCCGCCGAGGTGTAGCGCCCGAGCAGGTCCTTGGACCGGAACATGACGACCTGGCGTCCCTGCCCGGACGGCCAGGTGATGATGACCACGTAGTAGTAGCCGTTGATGTGGAAGACCTGGGCGCCCTCGAACAGGCCGCCGATGAACGGCTTGCCGGCGTAGTCGCCCGCGGTGAAGATGTTCGGAAAGTCCCTGTCGATGCCCGACATATCGGACTTGAGGCGTACGGCGCTCGTGTTGCCCGAGCCGTAGAAGATGTACGCCGTGCCGTCGTCGTCGAAGAACAGCGAGGGGTCGTGCAGGCCGCGGCCGAGCGGCGTCCGCTTCCACTTCCCGTTCTCGACGTCGTCGGTGCTGTAGAGGTAGGCGCCGCCGAGGTTGTTGGTGTTGAAGACGGCGTAGAACTTGCCGTCGTGGTAGCGGAGGGACGACGCCCACTGGCCCTGGCCGTAGGAGTTCTGCCCGTTGCGCAGCGAGAACGCGTCTCCGATGTCCGCGCGGTCGAACACGTAGTTGACGATCTGCCAGTTGACGAGATCGTACGACTTCATGATCGGCGCGCCCGGGCTCAGGTGCATCGTCGTGCTGATCATGTAGTAGACGTCCCGGTGCTCCTTGTTCTCGGCGGCCGGGACGCGCTCCACGCTGATGTCGGGCACGTCGGCGTTGGTGATCGGCACGGTGTAGGTGCCGTCACCCTTGTCCGTCGAGGTGTACGACGGCTTCGGCGACCACGCCGTGGCGGCGCTCGCCACACCGCCGGCGGGAACGAGGGCGGCGCTGAGCAGCACGCCGACGGTCGCGAGCGGGACTGTCCTCGACCGCCGGGGGATCGCCGCATATCGGCGCTTTCTGGGCACGAAGACTCCTCTGATGGGCCTTGTCAGGCAATGCCTGACGGATGCGGGCGTGGATTACGAGGGAACGGTCGGCGAAGGCGAGTGGGCGGACTGCCGGTCCGCGGAGGAGGACTGTCCCGCAAGTGGCCGGCGTGATGGTCCTGGCGGAGGAGAAGCCGGAGCGCGTGGGCGCGGGAAGCCGATTCCTACCGGTGGCGCTGCGTGACGCTCATCTCCGCGGCGCGGACAACGCGGCCTTGAGGCGGGTGTTCATGAGGGAGGCGCGGTTCGTGCGAATGGGTCGGCGCGGAACGTTCCCGTCGAGGGGCGGAGGGTGAGCTGCGCACAGGGGGGCCGCTGTCATGAGTGGGGGGCTCCTCATGGTGTTAGCGCTAACATTTTTTGTGGGACTGCATCGGTGTTGTGTCGTGACCGTAGGCGGGACGATCCGCACTGTCAAGACTGTGAGATGTGCGCCGAGATCGGTAATGTTCTGTCCGTAAATCCGAAAAGTGCTGTGTGGCACGTCGGCGGGGCGAGAGCCCGTTCATGCCGGTTTGTGGTGTTCGATGACAATCTGGCGACATGCCCTCCCGATCGTGATCAAGGCCGTACCATCCTTGATGTACGACGAGGGGAGCGTTGTGGACGAGCGTAAGGCGCCGGCAGGGGTCGACCCCTTCACGCCCAGCGTCGCCCGGATGTACGACTACTACCTGGGCGGCAAGGACAACTTCGCGGCGGATCGCGAGGCCGCCGAGAAGATCATCGAGATCCTGCCCAACCTTCCCGACATCGCCCGGGAGAACCGCGAGTTCCTGATCCGGTCCGTCACCTATCTGTCGCGGCAGGGCATCCGGCAGTTCCTCGACGTCGGCGCGGGGCTGCCGACGCAGCGCAACGTCCACCAGGTCGCCCAGGAACTGGCCCCGGATTCCAAGGTCGTCTATGTCGACAACGACCCCATCGTCCTCGTTCACGCACGCGCCATCCTCGCCGAGAACGAGCGCGTGCTCGCCGTCGAGGCGGACATGCGCGATCCCGACGCGCTGCTGCGGCATCCGGAGATCCGCGAGCACATCGACTTCTCCCAGCCGCTCGCCGTCCTCCTGCTCGGCGTCCTGCACTTCGTGCCGGACGACGACGAGGCCATGAAGATCGTCACAGCGCTCCGGGACCCGCTCGTGCCGGGCGGCTACCTGGTCGTGTCGCACGGCTCACTCGGCGAGCTGAGCGAGGACCAGGAGGAGGAGGGCCGCAAGGTCTTCAGCCGGACCTCCGTCCCCGGCACCACCTCCCGGTCGTACGACCAGGTCCTCGCGTTCTTCGACGGCCTCGACCTGGTCGAGCCCGGCGTGGTGCCGCTGCACGAGTGGCGGCCCGACACCGACCACCCCTACGTACGGGAGGGCAAGGCCGGCGCGCTCGGCGGCGTGGCCCTCGTCCGCTGACGCCGCCCGGGCGCCGGGCCGCGTCGCCGACTCCCGGCATGTCCGTGCACGCACGCCGGGTGTCACACCCGGCGGGCGTGCGGTGGGCGACAGGCCCGGGGCTACCTGGGCCGCCGGGACTCAGCCGCGGTGGCGGAGGACGGGAACGACGTCGTCGTACGCCGTGTCGTCACCCGAGCGCCGGGCCTTGGTCGCCGCCGCCAGGCGAGCCCTGTCGGCGGCGCGGATGCCGCGCAGGAGCCTGCGATACCCCCTCCGGTCCCGGCAGAGGCCGCAGCAGCAGCACCGGACGCCGGTCCAGCGGAACTCCCAGAAACAGCGCGTACGAGAAGTGGCGAGATCCTCCGCGAGGGTGGCGGGCAGGTCACAGCCGGGCTCGGCCCCGTGGTCGTGGCAGGCCTGACGGTCAAGGACGCCGTGCCAGAGCCGGACGGTGTACGGCTTGGTCTTGTCGGTGCGGGACATGCGGTGCAACGCCTCCGTGTGCCGGTCGGCGCGCCATACCCGGGAACGGGTACGGCTGACGCCGTTGGACGGTGGCATCACGTGGTCGCCGCATGGACCGGTCCCTTTCGTCGCTCTCGCCGTACAGGATGCCGCAGCCGGCGCCGCTCCGCGAGCCCCCGGCGGCACGCGCCCGTCCCCTCACCTCGTGATGCTGCTGGGATAGCGAGACAGCGCCGCCCAAAGCTCATCGAACCCCGGCGAAACTCGGCATCCGGCCCCTAACATGATCGGACGAATTCGGACGTCACGGGGCTGGGGAAGGCGCTGGCATGGGATGGGGCCGGGGGTTGCGGCGGCGCTCGAAGAAGGAGGCGTCGGAGGAACTGGCCGAGCGGCACCGCAGGGCGGCCGAGCTGCAGGAGGAGGGGCGGCTGGAGGAGGCCGAGGCCGAGTTTCTGGCGGTGCTCGACGAGCGGCGGCGGGTGCTGGGCGAGGAGCACGAGGACACGCTGGAGAGCCGTAACGCCCTCGGGCTGCTGTGGTGGGAGATGGACCGGCCGGCGGAGGCCGAGGCGGAGCATCGGGCGGTGCTGGGGATTCGCCGCCGCGTGCTGGGCGAGGAGCACGAGGACACGCTCATCAGCCGGAACAACCTCGCGCTGGCGCTGCGCGATCTGGGACGGCTCGACGAGGCCGAGGCCGAGCACCGGGCCGAGCTGGCGATCTGCCTGCGGGTGCTGGGTGAGGAGCACGAGGACACGCTGATCAGCCGGGACAACCTCGCGACCGTGCTGCAACGGCTGGGGCGCTGGGACGAGGCCGAGGCCGAATACCGGATCGTGCTGGACGTCTACCGCCGCAACTCCGGCGAGGAGGACGCGGACACGCTGGCGTGCTGGCACGCCTTCGCGGTCAAACTGCAGGAGGAGGGCCGGTTCGCGGAGGCCGAGGCCGAGCTGCGGGCGGTGGTGGAGATCCGCCGCAGGGTGTGGGGCGGCAAGGACGAGGACACCCTCGCCGCCCGCTACGACCTCGCCGAGGTGCTCCGCGATCAGAAGCGGTACGCCGAAGCCGAGGCCGAGCACCGGAAGGTGCTGCGGAAGCGTCGCGAGGTGCTCGGCGAGGAGCACGAGGACACGCTGGTGAGCCGGCACGCGCTGGCCGGGGTGCTGAGCGACCAGGGCCGGTTCGCCGAGGCCGAGGCCGAGCACCGGGCGGAGCTGGCGGTCTGCCGCCGGGTGCTGGGTGAGGAGCACGAGGACACGCTGATCAGCCGGGACAGCCTGGCGGACGTGCTGGAGAAGATGGGGCGGTTCCGGGAGGCGGAGGCCGAGCACCGCGCCGTGCTGGAGATCCGCCGCCGGGTGCTGGGTGAGGAGCACGAGGACACGCTCAGCAGCCGGGACGGCCTGGCGGACATGTTGCGGGAGGCGGGACGGTTCGCCGAGGCCGAGGTCGAGCACCGGGCCGTGGCGGAAGCCCGCGGCCGGGTGCTGGGCGAGGAACATCCGGACACGTTGAGCAGCCGCAGCGGGGTGGCGCTGGCGTTGGAGGGGCTGGGGCGGTTCGCGGAGGCCGTGGCCGAGCATCGCGCGGTGCTCGGCATCCTGCGCAGGACGCTGGGGGAGGAGCACCCGGATACGCTGACGGTTCGCGGCAACCTGGCCGGCGCGCTGTGCGACCTTGGGCGGCTGGACGAGGCGGAGGCGGAGAGCCGGGCCGTGCTCGAGGTGCGGCGCAGGACGCTGGGCGAGGAGCATCCCGACACGCTGACCAGCCGGAACAACCTGAGCGGCGTGCTGTGGGACCTTGGCCGGTGGGAGGAGGCCGAGGCGGGGTTCCGGGCGGTGGTCGAGGTGCGGCGCAGGACGCTGGGTGACGAGCATCCGGACACGCTGAACGTCAGGGGCAACCTGGCGCTCGCCTGGTGGGGGCTCGACAGGTTCGAGGAGGCCGAGGCCGAGCAGCGGGCGGTGGTGGAGGCGCGGTGCCGGGTGCTCGGAGAGGAGCATCCGGACACGCTCACCAGCCGGCACAACCTGGCACTCGCCCTGCGGAGCCTCGGGCGGTTGCGGGACGCGGCGGCCGAGTACTACGCGGTCGTGGACGCCAAGCACCGCCTGCTCGGCGAGGAGCATCCTGCGACGTTGACCAGCCGGCACACCCTCGCTCTCGTCCTGCGCGACCTCGGGTGGTGGGAGCAGGCCGAGGCCGAGCACCGGGCCGCGTTGGAGGGGCGGCGCCGGGTTCTCGGTGAGGGGCACTGGCTCACGCTGCTGAACCGGCGCAATCGGGCACTCGTCCTGCGCGATCTACAGCGGTGGGACGAGGCCGAGTCCGAGACGCGGGAGGTGCTCCGGCTCCGCCGCGAGACGGTGGGCGAGGACCACGCGGACACGATCTCGGCGCACCGGGACCTGGCGAACCTCCTGGAGGACATGGGGCGGTGGGACGAGGCCGAGGCGGAGCACCGGGCGGTGCTGGAGGCCGAGCGGCGCGTGCTGGGCGAGGAGCACCCGTCCACGCAGGACCGCCGCCGTCATCTGGGCCTGCTGCGGCGTAGCGATGAGGCTTCCGAACGGGAGTGACAGCGGGACGGGCCCGGTGCTCCCATGGATGTCAGGCGGCGGTCTCCTTCGGCTCCACAGTGGGGCGGCGGGGTGCGCGGGGGACCGCGGGGCCGTATCCCAGCCGCAAATCATCTGGACGTGCCCGCGCCGGTGGTGAGGGTCGCTGCGCCGGTGCATTCGTAGAGCTCGCGGGTCCGCCAGGGCGCCGGCCCGGACGGCGACACGCGCAGGCCGGCCAGGAGCCGGGGTTCCTCCCTACGCTGTAACAAGAATTACAACAAGGAGACCAGGAGCCCCGCAGAAGGGATTGAGCCGATGAGCCTTCGTCAGTTCGAGTACGCCCTGGCCGTCGCCGAGCAGGGCTCGGTGACGGCGGCGGCGGAGCTGCTGCACGTCGCGCAGCCGTCGGTGTCCCAGCAGATCCGCAGCCTGGAGCGGGAACTCGGCGTGCAGCTGTTCGCCCGCACGCCGACCGGTCTGGTGCCCACCGTGGCCGGCCGGGCGTTCCTGCGTGAGGCGGAGGTCGCGGTGCGCGCGTCGCGGCGGGCGAAGGCGATGGCGCGGGCTCACACCGACGAGCTGACGGGGGAGCTCGTGGTCGCGGTGCAGATGGGCTTCGGCACACGGCAGCTCCCGGGCGCGCTGGGCGCGCTGCGCCGCCGCTTCCCACGGCTGGAGGTGACGGTCTTCGAGGAGCCGAGCTCGGCCGAGCTGGACCGGCTGTGCCGCCGGGGCATGCTGGACCTCGCCCTGATGGCGGCGTGCGAGCAGTCTCCCGAGGACGCCCACCACCTCGGGGACGAGGAGTTCGTCGTGGTGCTGGGCGCCGGGCACCGGCAGCTCGCCGCAGGCCGGGTCGATCTGCGCGAGCTGGAGGGGGAGCCGTGGGTGAGGTTCGACCGCGACAGCGCGCTCGACGCTGTGCTGCTGCACGTGCTCCGGGACAGCGGACTGGCCCCGACCACGGTCGCCCGCGTCTCCCAGACGGCGACGGCCGTGCGCTGGGCCGCCCACGGGCTGGGGGTGACGCTCGTCCCGGCCTCCGCGGTGCCCCAGGGGTACGAGCACCTTGTCCGCCCGGTGCTTCCTGCCGTGCCCCAGCCCGTCATCGCCGTGGTCCGGCCGAGCGCGGGCCCGGCGGAGACGGCCCTGCTCGAACTCCTGCGTAAGGAGACATGGCACGATTCCGCGCTCTTCTCAGCCGTGGCCTGACGGCCGGGCAGGAAGCGGGCGCCGCTGAGACTGTCCCGGAACCGGCGCGCCGTGCTCATCCATGCCAGGACTCTTTTTGTTTTTCTAATTCAGGGGTGGAGCCGGTGTTTTCGAAATGCCGTCCGCGTCAACCCCGGGGAAACTCGCCGCCGTCCACGACGAGACTGCTCCCGGTCAGGTAACTCGCCCGGTCGGACACGAGGAACAGCACCGCGTTGGCGATGTCGTCGGGCTGACCGTCGCGGCCCAGCGGCACGGCGGCGGAGCCGCCGTCCGGCGCCACCCCCAGGCGCGCCCACTGCTCCCGCGTCGCCTCGCCGCCGGGGGTGGCGACTCTGCCGGGAGTCACGGTGTTGACGCGGATGCCGAACGGGGCCAGCTCCGCGGCCAATCCCCGGCTGTAGTTCTCCAGCGCCGCCTTCGCCGCCGTGTAGTGCAGGAACGGCCCTATCGGGCGGGGAACCGCGGCCGAGGAGACGTGCACGATCACCCCGGACCGCTGTTCCCGCATCCCCGGTGTCAGCAGCGAGTCCAGCCGCACCGACGCCAGGAAGTTCAGGTCCAGGGCGTCCTGCCACTCCTCGTCGGGGATGGCGGAGCTTCCCTTGTGCGGTCGCGCCCCGCCCGCGTTGTGGACCAGGATGTCCACCCCGCCGAGCGCCTCGTGGGCAGCCGCGGCGAGCGCCTCCGCTCCGGCCCGTGTCCGTACGTCGGCCTGCACGAAAACGGCGCCCTCCGGCACCGTACTCGTCGCCGCCCTGGCGGTCGTGAGCACCTCGGCGCCCGCGTCCAGGAGTTGGCGCACGACGGCCGCTCCGATTCCGCGAGAACCACCCGTGACCAAGGCCCGCTTTCCCGCGAGTTCTCGCGTTTCCGATCCGTTCTCAATTGTGGTCATGCCACCGGTCCTCTCGATCGCGTGTCGGTACGCTCGGCAGAAAAAAATTCACATGCGCGGAGCGCGAATTATCCAATGAATCGCGGTGAGCGCCTCGCCGAGCTGTTTCACGGTACGTCCGGGAAAGAGCGGGAAGCAAAGACGAAATGGCAGCAGACGCCATAGGCGATGCCTATGGCCCCCCGCCCTACTGACAGAGAGGGCTGACGGTGATCGCTTCGCCGCTGCCTACTGCTCCTCGAACGGGACGTCGCTCCAGCGGAACCATGCGTCCTGTCCGCTGATGTGAAGGAGGAATTCCGCCACCGGCCGGCCGTCTGGGGCGATCAACTCCATCTGGTCGTTGATCCACGCATACACCGCTTCCCAGGCTTCCTAGTCACGCTCGTCCTCCGCCTAGCTGAGGGCGAGTTCTTCCACGAACAGCGGCTCCACAGCCGCGTACCCGGAACGTGCGACAAAGCGCCCCGACAACCAGGGGAAATCCCCTCCGTCCACCCGGATCTCGCCGAGGATCTCCCCGCCACGACGCAGCTGCCAGACCTGCTCGACCACGCCCGGACGATACCGTGCACCTTCGCGCACGCGGGGGCTGCCCGCTCGACAAGTGCCGGGGTGAGCCCTTCTGTCGGTGGCGGCGGGCAGTATGACGACATGATCACGCTGCCCCCCGACATCTCCTGGCTTCGCGGCGAATACAGCGAGGAGTGCTACGGCTTCATCTACGTCCGCGCCACACCCCAACAGGTGGTCGCCCGTCTCGGTGGTCGATGGGAGGACTTCACACCGGGCCCCCTCCCCGACGACCCGGATCGCTACCCGGGCCCTGGGGAGCCTCTGGGCGTCACCGCCCTTGGCGATTGGACGTTCGTCTTCGACCCCGACTGGCTCGGCACCCGTGAAGACGTGATCACTGGACTCTCCAAGGGCACGCGCCTCGTCTCCCAAGCCGCACTCGGCATCGAGGACACGGACTACTTCCACTGGTGCGAGGACGGCGAGATCAGATTCCGCTACGGCGGCGATGACGGATGGCTGATGGAGACCCCCGACGAACTCGTGGACGTGATGGCGGAGATCGACAGGCTCTACCCGTCGGCGCCCCGGCTCTACGAAGGGCCGGCTTTCCTGCTGGTGGAGCACCTGACCGGGATCAGGCTGACGGAGCAGCTGCTCAAGGGCTCCACGTTCATGTGGGGCGCCGTCCCGCACAGTGTCCCGGCCCGATGCGCCCGCCGATCGGAGGGCTTAGCGTAGGGGGCATGATTCGGGTGTTCCTGGTGGACGACCATGAGGTCGTACGGCGTGGCGTGGCGGCGTTGCTGGACGCCGAGGACGACATCGAGGTGGTGGGCGAGGCGGGGACGGCCGAGTCGGCGGTGGCCCGCATTCCCGCGCTGAAGCCGGATGTTGCGGTGCTCGACGTGCGCCTGCCCGACGGCGACGGGGTGGACGTCTGCCGTGAGGTCCGCTCCAAGGTGCCCGGCCTGGCCTGCCTGATGCTGACCTCCTACGCCGACGACGAGGCGTTGTTCAACGCGGTCATGGCCGGTGCGGCCGGATACGTGCTCAAGCAGATCCACGGCTCGGACCTGGTCGGGGCGGTGCGCACGGTGGCCGGAGGGCAGTCGCTGCTGGACCCGCAGACCACCGCCGCCATGCTGCACCGGCTGCGCGACCAGGCCACGAAGAAGGACCCGCTGGCCGCGCTGTCGGACCAGGAGCGGCAGATCCTGGAGCTGATCGGGGAGGGCCTGACCAACCGCCAGATCGGTGAGCGGATGTTCCTGGCGGAGAAGACGGTCAAGAACTACGTGTCCAACCTGCTGAGCAAGCTCGACATGCAGCGCCGCACCCAGGCCGCCGCGCTCGCCGCCCGGCTCAAGGCCGGTCGCCAGGACTGACCGGCGAGCACCGTAGGCAGCACGCGGGCGGACATCAACGCGGATGTGCCGGTGCCCGCCCCCAGGGGGCTGGGGGTGGGCGCCGGAGTTCGCGGGGGTTACTTGAGGATCGGGAGGCGGCGGACGAGGGTGGTGTTGGTCCAGGTCGTGCCGAGTCCGAGGGTGGTGTCGGCGCGGGCGAGGGTCAGTCCGATCAGGACGATGGCGTAGATGATGTGGTCGTCCATGAAGGGGTTGGTGGTCAGGGGGAGTTCGGCGGCCCAC